>JAWOKW010000322.1:0-13785 GCA_033854095.1 Candidatus Methanoperedens sp.
CTTTTCTATGCACATAGACCTTTTTTTTCTCTCCATTTATATTATGCTCTTCAAGTTTTGCAACATTATGTGCCACGTCATAGACAAGATGCATTCCAAGGTCATCACGTCTGAAAAACCGTGCAAACGTCTCCCTTACCCAGTGGGTTATGACCTGTCTGTTAGCCCACGCATAGTTCGCACCTGCTGCCATCGCTTTAAAGTAGTTCTGTCCTTCTGTGGACTCAGCAGGTGCACACGCAAGCTGCTTATCAGGCAGGACAATGCCGTATTTGCGTGTCGCCTGCTCAAGTATCCTGAGATAGTCATCGCATATCTGGTGTCCTGCGCCGCGCGAGCCGCAGTGTATCATGACCGTGACCTGGCCTTTATGTAGACCGAATACCTTTGCCACCTCGCTGTCATACACTTCATCCACGTACTGCACCTCAAGGAAATGGTTGCCGCTTCCAAGCGTCCCGAACTGGGGTTTGCCGCGGCTTCTGGCTTTTGCGCTCACCTTTGAGGGGTCTGCGATCTTCATGAATCCGTTCTCCTCACAGTGTTCGATATCCTCTTTCAATCCATATCCGCTTTCCACTGCCCATTTCGCGCCATGAAGAAGTGCATCATCAAGCTCTTTGTCAGAAGCACGGAGCTTACTTTTAGAGCCAACGCCCGAAGGAATCTCATGAAAAAGCAGTTCAATCAGTTCCTTCATCTGTGGGCGCACTTCCTCTATCGTGAGGTCAGTCCTGATTATGCGTACCCCGCAGTTGATATCATATCCCACGCCCCCAGGGCTTATTATTCCAGTGTTCCTGTCAAAAGCAGCCACTCCGCCGATAGGGAACCCATAGCCTGAATGCGCATCAGGCATCGCCATCGCATATTTCTGGATGCCTGGAAGCGTGGCTACGTTGGCTGTCTGTTCAAGCGTCTCATGCTCAAGGCTTTGAAGCAATTTCGAAGATACGAAAATGCGTCCAGGTACTCTCATACCCTGTTTATAACTTGTGGGTATGTCCCATGTATAATCATTGACCTTTGTAACAAAATTTACAGCGTCTTTTTTAGTGATTTCTGGCATACTGACTACTATGTTGCGCAGGGCTATTAAATTTAGCATACTCGATCAAGCCTTCGCTTTTTCACATAAATAGCACTGCCCGAGGGGAGGTTTTTACTCCCTAACCAGCGACAGAGGAGCTACTCGTAGGAGGTCAGGCTCGGGCATGATGATATAATATAAAACACCTCCCAATCAACGTTATCTGAATTACTAATATATATAGTTTTCTAGCAAATTCAGATTTTTGATCTATCTATATTTTAATCTATTCAATCGAAGAAATTCTTTTATCCCTTCAGTTAACGGAGCTATTACACCCATCTTGATAAGGGTGCCGTCTGATACTTTTCTGTTTTTCTGGATTATTTTTCTTTTTTGTAAGATACGATTCATTAATAAAAACACATCGATATACGCCTTTATCAAAGAGAAAGCTATCTTTGTTTCTTTTTGAAATAAAAAAAACAAGAACCTTACAGAATCATATGGTATCGATATTGAGAGACCTTTCAATACGTTCAGCGGTTCAAAATTTTTCAATATATTGATTAAACGGTTTTTCTGGCATACATAGACCCTGCCTGCCGATTGTCTTTTGCCAAGTGTGCCGCCGTACTTGTGGTACACGATGGATGCAGGAACATACACGTTCCTAAACCCATATATCCATGCTCTTAGGCAGAGGTCGACATCTTCAGCACAGGCAAAATAATCTGGATCAAATCCTCCTAATCGTTCAAAAAGATTTTTTTTGATGATCATGGAACCGCCGCATGTACTTCCTACGAATCTTTTATTATTAAACACCTTTGAATCTTTTTGACCAAATCCAATATCATATCCGCTGCCAAGTAGCGTTGCTGATGCACCAGCATGGTTTATAATATCACTTCCATAAAAGTACATCTTGCTACCACACGTAGCTATTGAACAATCGTTAGCAATCTCCTCTACGAGCGCTGATAACCATAGTTTGTTTACTTTAGTGTCATTATTTAAAAAAACTATAAAGTCGCCTGCTGCATAAGCAGCTCCTATATTCGAACCCTCAGCGAACCCACAATTTTTATGAAGAGGTACTATCTTGACCAATGGAAAATTGTCTTCCACAAAAGCAATCGAATCATCACATGATGCATTGTCTACAAGTATGACTTCATAGTTCTGGTAATCTATCTCTTTTATAGATGCGAGGCATTCATGCAGATGATGAACTCCATTAAAATTCACTATTATTATTGATACAGAAGGTTCTGTTATTATAGGTCCCATAAATATGTGTCAACTGTTTAACAATATTATTCCAATCATACCTCTGTGCCGAATCAAAGGCGCATTTAGACATGTGCTCGTGAAGCTCGTGGTTTGTGATCAACAGGCGGATAGCATCTCCAACTTCCTGCGCATCAGGATTCACAACAAAACCCATTTCTTTACCGACAAGCTCTGATGCAGCGTTCAGTGGGCTTCTGACAGTGATTACAGGCACCCCGCACGCGAACGCCTCGATCACTACCATCCCAAAGCCTTCGCGCATAGACGGCAGAACAAGCACTTTTGAAGACTTTATCCGTGCTATTACCTCATCATGCTCCATGCGTTCAAAGAACCTGATGTTATCCATAAGTCCAGTCATAGCAGCTATCTCTGTAAGCCGCTCTTTTTCAGGTCCGCTGCCTATGATATGGCATTTTACATCAAATGTCATTCTCCTTATATAATCTACAGCCTTAATTAATATATCCACGTTTTTCTCTTTGATGAGCCGACCGACGAATATGATATCGCATTTATAAACTGACGGCTGTATTCTGGCGATCTTTTTCAAATCAACACCGTTAGGCACGATGTGGATATTTTTGCTGCCAAGCAGTTCAAGATTATTTTTAGTTGTAGCAGAGACAGCGATTGATCCTGGAGCGATTTTCGAGACCATGGATTCTATCAGCTTCCCGAAAAAACCACGCCATCCCAGATATTCATACCAGTAGTCCTTCCATACCTCATGCCAAGTGACTATCATGGGTGTTCTTCTGAGAAAAGATAAAAGTTTTACACTGAAGCATGAAAAATAAGGGAACGCGCTGACATCGATCACATCGAACTTCTCTTTGACAAGATGCGGCAGCAGATCGATCGAGAATATCACTGCCTCACTGACAGAGCGCCTGCCATTCGTATATAATTCCATCTGTCTGCAAACACCGTGCAGCACTATGTTTTCATACCTTATCACAGAAGCACCGTCCCACCATTTGATCCCAAAAACATGCACTTCATGCCCGTTCCCTGCCAATCGTTTTCCAAGTTCGTATATTCGCTTCTCTGCCCCCCCTTTGACCCAGGGATAAATCGCATCATATACAAAAGCGATCTTCATGAATTATCCTTTTTTTCAAGCATAAAGATGCTGATCATGAGCGTGGAAAAGATTATCTGGATGCCAAGAGCGGCAAGTACCATAGAGATCACAGCAGTCTCTATCTCTGAAAGAGAACCATATCCTGTGGATATCCATGTGAAAAGGATTTTTGAGCCTAAAACCATGCCTCCAAGGAACAATAAAAAACCGAATATCAGCCCGAACTCAAGAGAATGATAATCCATGATTTTAGCTGTTATTCCAGTTTTATCTATTTTATTATGAATTATCCCGTAAACTTTCATGTTGCTGCCTGTGGCTATCATCTGCGTCCCGATTATTGCCAGCATGCTGCCCAGAATAAATGAGTGCAGGCTTGTAGTCTCGACATTACCACGCACTGCTAATGTCAGGGTCATAAAAATCCCAAGTATAAATATTAAAAACCCTGGAATGGATAAAAAAGGTGTTGGGTTGTAGAGAATCATAAATCTCAGATGCCGCCACCCATCTCCCCATGAGTGCAGCTTGGAAGGCGTCTGTCTTGGATAATAGATGATAGGTACTTCTGTTATTCGAAGCTTTTTCCTTGCGACCTCGATTATCATTTCACTTGCGAACTCCATTCCTTCGCTTTTCATATCAAGTTTTTCGTATGCTTCCTTTGTAATTGCTCGCATACCGCAGTGGGCGTCGCTTATATTAGTTTTAAAAAGGATGTTCAGGAGCTTTGTTAATAGAGGATTCCCTATATACCTGTGCAACCATGGCATTGAGTTCCCCCTGATATCCCCTTTTAATCGTGTGCCTATGATAAAATCTGCCTCCCTGGAGATTAAAGGTTTTAAAAACTTCGGCATCTCCATCAGGTCGTATGTATCATCAGCATCTGATAATAAAAAATATTTCCCCTGCGCATACCTGAATCCTTCTAAAAAGGCGTTGCCATATCCCTTATTTGCAGGAGTTACAACTTTTGCACCCATCTGTTCAGCGATATCCCTAGAATGGTCAGTAGAATTATCTGATACTATTATTTCCCCTTTCAACCCTTCTTTTTTTAAACTTGACCATGCTTTCTGAATGCAGCTTCCAATCGTATTCTCTTCGTTCATGCATGGGATTATAACAGATACTTCAGTCATTGCCTCAGGCATAATTTTAAGGCTTAAAATATCTCTTAAAGCAAAAGCATTATGCTTGACATTGAAAAGCGCGGACGAGCTTGATGAAAATTGGCTCAGCCGATCTTTTTTAACTGAGCATTATATATTTCCACGACCTCCCTGACAGTAATGGCATCTTCTGGCGCTTTGTCCTTCCTCCACCGCTTTGTAAATCTTGGGAATCTTATTGCAATGCCCGAATTCTCCCTGATTTTATTAAAGGCACAGGTATGGATCGGACTTAACGTAAGCTCATCCCCAATAACCTCTATCACAAGCGCAGGCGTGAACCAGACATCAGCAGAAAGTGTGCTTTCGACCCTTGCATGCCTGTGTTCTAACTTATAAGGCGACAGCATTTCAGGCAGGTTCTTGAGGTCATCGTCTGTGAAACCGCTTCCAAGCTTGCTTATCGTCGGAAAAACATCCTTCTCATGGTCATAGGCAGCCACTAAAAGCGCTCCATAGCTTCCTGACCTTCTGCCTCTCCCCATGAACGCTCCTACGATAACAACATCTATTGGCTCGATCATCTTTGACTGGTAGCTGCGTTTTAGTTTTATCCACAGCCAGCCTCTTGCTCCAGCCTGATAAGTAGATTCCTCGCCCTTAAGCATAAGCCCTTCGCATCCATTTTCTATGGCACTCTCAAAATAAGCCTCGATTTCCTTTACATCGTTAGAAAATAGCGCATCTGACAATCTGAACCCATTGGTATCTATTATTGCGTTTTTCAATATTTCCCTACGTTGTGCTAACGGCTTTTCGGTCATGTCCTCACCTTCAATAAGCAGTGCATCAAAAAGATAGATATTGGCAGGGAATTCCTTAGCCACTTTTTCAATTCCATACTTTCGTCTTCTGTGCATGAGTTCCTGAAAAGGGAGCATGGCGCCTGTATCTGAATCGACTGCCACACATTCCCCCTCGATTATTGCCTCGTTCACCTTCAGATTCTGCCTTACAAACGCTGCAATGTCGGGGTACTGTTCCGTGATATTCTCAAGTCTTCTTGAGAACAGCGATATCTCATTCCCAAGCTTATGTATCTGGATTCTCTCGCCATCGTACTTCCATTCACATATCGCTCTCCCAAGTTTTTCCAGGATTTCACCTGCACTCTCCATGCGCTGGGCAAGCATCATCCTGATGGGTCTTCCTACTTTCGCATGGTAATTTTTTATACCCTCGATGCCTTTTTTACTAAGTGTTATTGCAATATCTCCCATATCTGAGGTATGGTTATATGCCCTTTCAATTTCATCCCTATCTTTTTTTTCAGCAAATGCCTGAGCAAGGGAATCAAGAATGGTCATATCAGCTATGCCCAGCCTCATCTTTCCCATAATTGTCCGCATTATATATTTTGCTTCCACTGCCTCTGCATCTGCAAGAAGACCTGAAAGCGCCCTCACCTTGGAATCTACGCTCCCTGCCCCTGAAGTTCTGGCAATCTTATCAAGCGCATCATAAACATCCTGCACCATAAGCTCTTTTTTGAATAGCGTAGCCTGCTTTTTAGCTTTCAGCAAGCTTTCAGCAGCAAGCCCTATGTCCCCTTTATCTTTCAGCTCCTGCTCGACCTTATCCTGTGAGATGCCAGCAGCTGCGGCAAGCGCCCTCTGTGCCATCTTTTCTGCCATGCCAATCTCTATCCCGATAAAATCAGGATATAATTTGCCCTGCGTGAGATACACTACCCTGTCTATTACATCGCCTGGCGTTTTCTTAAAAAGATTAACAAGATAATCCGTCATCTCAAGACGCTTTGTGGTGGCTTCGATCAGTTCGTAAAATTCAACAAGCTCGATATATTTCATATTAAACATTCTCATTCTGGTAGATCCCACAATATCCTTCATTTACCTCTCTATCTAACCTGAAAAACAGAAGCTGTAGCAGGCGCGCATTTCTTTTAACATTAAAGCCTTTTTCATTATAGACTACAAGAAGGCTTTCACTCCTGCCGCTGTAGCCTGCATCCCACACAGCAGTCTCAATCGCTGCACCGCAGCGAAGGAGACTTGAGCGCGGCTTTGCTATCGCAGCAATATTTTTGGGGATGTTCACTATTTCATTGAATATGATCTTATAGCAGCCTTCTGGTAAGTAAACCCATTCTTTGTCATCAAAATCCATATTTCTTGTTCGAGGTAGCTTTCTTTCAGAATTATCAAATGCAATAGCGCCTGAACTTTCATGAAGTTCGACGCACTGCAGGGTCAGCTCAATGCCGTTTGGCTGAATCTGCACCACAGGGTCGATCATCTGTTCTACAAGAGGCGGTTTTTTATTGACAAGAGAGACGAGTTCATCATGGGAAATCATGGGCATACTAAGAATGCAGATAAAGGGTTTATAATCTTCTAAAGGTAACTAATATATATCCTTAGCACCAAGTGGGCGGGATAATTACGGGAGGAAATTTATGAAAGTTAATATAAAAAGGCATCTGGAACCTGACATATCCAATGTCATTAAAAAAATAAAAGATATCGGTGGAAATAAGATACGATTCATAGTGCTATATGGATCTGCAGCAGCAGGCAAAAACACACGTTTATCTGATATTGACATTACAGTATATTATCAAGGTGATAAAAAAGAAAGATTTGATTTCAGAGTAAAAATCCTGGGAAGGATCAACAATAGATTTGATATTCAAACCTATCAAGATTTGCCTTTGTATATCCAGAAGGACATTATCTCAACTGGTGAAGTAATCTATTTTAAGGATTACAAAGACATCTTCAATGTTGTCATGAGAACTATACGGGAATTTGAGGATTTCAAGCCGCATCTGGAGCTATATTATTCAAGTATGGGGGTATGATATTTGCAACGATCAGAGAGGGAACGCATATTCACAAAGCTGGATGAAATGATAAAATATGTCCAGGAACTGCGTGAAATGCTGCCAGAAGAAGATGAATATCTGCATGACCTCATTAAAAGGAGAGCGTGTGAAAAAACGGTCGAAGTGGCAATAGAATCGTTGCTCGATGTGTCTGCAATGATTGTTTCTTCCCAAAAGTTGGGTTTACCTTCGGATGAAGAAAATATTATCGATATTCTTATTGAAAATGGAGTACTGGGTAAGGATTTAGGCGAGACGCTAAAAGACCTCAAGGGATTTAGAAATGTTTTGATTCACCGCTATGGGCATATTAATGATGAAATGGTCTATCATAATCTGAGTAATTATTTAGACGATTTCTATAAATTCGAAGAAGCTTTTGCATCTTATTTGAAAAAGAAAGGAAGCAATTATCAGGGGAACATGCGCTGAGATGAGCGTATAGGAACAATTATTTTACAAATATTTGAATTGGAGCCAACTGAAATAGAACATACTTACTGATTTTGATGAACATCTTCTAAAGGTAACTAATATATATCCTTAGAACCAAGTGGGCGGGATAATCACAGGAGGAAATTATGGATTCGTTGCTTTATTCAGCCCCACTTGCGGGCGTTATAGGATTGATATTCGCTGTTTATCTTGTTCTGTATATACTCAAACTTGATGCAGGGAGCGACAGGATGAAAGCCATCGCATCTGCGATACAGGAAGGCGCAATGGCGTATTTGAACAGGCAGTACAGGACGATAGCTGTTATCGCTGTAGTACTTGCCATTGTAATCGCTATTGCAATTAATATCCCAACAGCGGTCGGATTTATTCTCGGTGCCGTCATGTCAGCCGCAGCAGGCTATCTTGGCATGAACATCTCTGTACGAAGCAATGTGCGCTGCGCCAATGCTGCAAAGGAAGGTCTGCAGAAGGCACTCAGCGTGGCGTTCAGGGGCGGAGCTGTTACTGGAATATCTGTAGCAAGCCTTGCGCTGCTCGGAGTGAGCGGACTGTATATCGCCTTTGGCGGGGAGGTAAATGCTGTTGATAAAATAGTAGGGTTCGGGTTCGGAGCCTCGCTTATAAGCCTGTTCGCAAGAATCGGTGGCGGCATATATACAAAAGCAGCAGATGTGGGTACAGACCTTGTAGGAAAAGTCGAGGCTGGGATACCAGAGGACGACCCGCGCAATCCCGGCGTTATCGCAGATAACGTTGGAGATAACGTGGGCGACTGTGCAGGAATGGCTGCTGACCTTTTTGAGACTTATGCTGTGACAGCGCTTGGCGCCATGCTGATTGGTGTGACTATATACAATTTAGATCCTGTTAAATATTCTAATGCTGTCACATATCCCCTTGTACTTGGCGCAGCAGCAATAATCGCATCCATAATCGGAACGTTCTTTGTCAGACTTGGAAGCTCAGGCGATATAATGGGGGCGATGTATAAAGGCGCGATAGCGGCTGGAGTGATCTCTGCGATCCTATTCTATATGATAACACAGGTACTGATGAACGGCGATATTGGCATTTTCATCAGCGCACTTGCAGGTCTTGGTGTGATGGCAGCTATTATAATCATCACAGAATATTATACAGCGACTTCCCATACCCCGGTCAAGGATATAGCCAATGCCTCAGTGACAGGTCCAGGCACGAACATCATCACAGGACTTGCTGTGGGGCTTCAAAGCACGGCTTTACCCGCACTTGTTATCTGTATAGGGATTATGATCTCATTTTTAGCTGTGGGCGGGGCATCGAACCCTGTCATAGGGCTTTACGGTATAGCCATAGCAGCAGCAGCCATGCTTTCTGTTACAGGCATTATAATCTCCATAGATTCATACGGTCCTATAACCGACAACGCAGGCGGCATTGCAGAGATGGCTGAGCTTTCCAAGGAAGTAAGGGATATAACAGACCCGCTCGATGCTGTTGGGAACACCACAAAAGCGGTTACAAAAGGATATGCAATAGGCTCGGCAGCACTTGGTGCACTGGCTCTTTATGCAGCTTACAGTGCTGAAATAACCAAACTTCGTGCAGGACAGCCCTTGGCACTTGAGCTATCTGACCCTCTTGTCCTTGTCGGTCTGTTCATAGGAGGCATGATTCCTTTCCTGTTCGCAAGCTTCCTTATGAGGGCTGTCGGCAGAGCAGCATCTACCATTGTAACTGAGATCAGGCGGCAATTCAGGGAGATTGCCGGGATTATGGAAGGAAAGACTAAGCCTGACTATGGGCGATGTGTGGATATCGTTACAATAGCAGCCCAGAAAGAGATGGTCGTACCCGGGCTCCTTGCTGTACTTTCCCCTCTTGTTGTTGGTTTTATCCTCGGTCCTGCAGCTCTTGGAGGCTTGCTCATAGGAGTGATAATTTCTGGTCTTATGCTTGCTCTCATGATGACAACAGGGGGCGCGGCATGGGATAACGCCAAGAAATATATCGAGGCTGGCAATCTTGGCGGGAAGAGATTACCTGACGGCAGCAAGAATCCCACGCATGCAGCAGCAGTTGTAGGCGATACGGTCGGCGACCCGACAAAGGATACTGCTGGTCCTGCCATCAACCCGCTGATAAAAGTTATGAATATCGTGGCAATATTGTTCGCTGTGCTGATACTGCGATATAATCTGATGGGTTAAGAAAATAGTTTTATCCTTCATCAATTAGTAACAAGGCTATCATGGATATCGAGCGAATCAGAAGATACAAGGATAAACTTAACGTGATCTCTGAAAGAGCACAGGATATAGAAGAATGGGTGATGGGATATGATTCTTCTGATTTTATTGCTGATAAAAAGACACGGTTTGCGGTCTACAAAGCTTTTCAGGAACTGGTGGAAGCATCGTTTGATATCACTGCAATGGCATGTAAGGATTTAAAAATAATTCCTAAGGATGATTATACAAATATCGATTTATTATTTGAAAAAAAAATCATCGACAGTAAATTGAAAAATGCCCTTTATGAGTGCAATGGTTTAAGGAACAGGCTTGTCCATCACTATAATACGTTAAATGATAAAGTGGCATTTGATTCAATTATTGAGCATATGGAGCCCAGTTCATATTTCAGGGAAGCGATCGAGAAATGGTTGAAATCGAATCTTTAAAAAAGGACTTTTTTTTCTTATCCTCAAGAGATGATATTCTTGCAATCTTACTTTATGGCTCAGGTGCAACAGGAGAAGAAACACCTCGAAGCGATATAGATATCTGTATCGTTTTGCCTTCGCGCAAATATATAAAAGATATAATGAATGAAATATACAGAAAACTGGATGTATTTAATAAAAAATATGATGTTAGAATTTTTGAAGAGCTGCCGCTTTATATTCAAATCAATATCATAGAATCTAATAAAATTATATATTCAAAAGATGTTTATGAACTATATGAATATTTTTATTTATTCAGAAAGTTATGGAAAGACCAGATGACGAGACAGAAAATAACTGCGGCTGAGATGGCAGAGATGCTGGCTTAACGTTAATCCTTGAATTTCACATCTTTCGCGCTTCTCGTGTTCATCACATCCTCTTTTTCAAGCCATCCACGCCTTGCCACATTCACCCCGAACTCCATGAATCCAAGATGCCCTGTGTTATGGGCATCTGTGCCTATCGCCATCTTCACGCCTTTGCTTTTTGATTTTCTTACATTTACATCGCTTAAATCTAACCTGCCTGGATACGCATTTATCTCAAGAGCCGTACCTGTACCAGCCGCTGCATCAAGCAGTGCATCAATATCAACATCATACGCTTCGCGTTCTCCGATTATTCTTCCTGTTGGATGCGCTATTATATCCACATTCTCATTTTCCATCGCTGTTATCAGCCTTCCCATGATATCCCTTCTTGTCTGCTTCTGTCCAGTATGCAGCGCTGCTACCACAACATCGCACTGCTTCAAGATGCTGTCAGGGAAGTCAAGGCTTGCATCAGCTTTTATATCTACCTCTGTAGCTGTAAAGACCCGGAAATTCGAGAGCTTATCATTTAACCTGTGTATCTCTTCTATCTGAGCAAGTATTCTTTTCTCGCTCAATCCGTGTGCAATACCCAGTGACCTGGAGTGGTCTGTCACCGCGATATATTCATATCCCAACTGCTCTGCAGCTGTGACCATTTCTGCAAGTGTGTTTGTGCCCTCGCTCCAGTCTGTATGCACATGGAAATCCCCTTTTATATCCTTATGTTCGATCAACTCAGGAAGTTTTCCAGAAAGGGACGCTTCTATTTCACCTGTATCCTCTCTGAGCTCAGGAGGAATTGGCACAAGTCCGAGCCTGCGGTACACTTCATCGTCGTTTTCACAGTAAAGCTTTATGCCCGTGGAGAGCTCCTCAAGATCGTACTCTGAAAGCTTTAATCCCTTCTGCCTTGCAATGTCGCGAAGCTTTATATTGTGCTCTTTTGAACCTGTGAAATATTGCAGGGATGTTCCAAAGGATTCACGCTCAACGATTCGAAGATCAATCTGGATCACCTCCTTTGTGATAATAGTGGCTTTTGTCGTACCTTTTCCAAGCACATCTTTTACAACAGGCAGATGCACAAAAGCTTCTATTGCAGAAATGGCATCCTTTGAAGTGGCTAAAATATCGATATCTCCTATGGTTTCCTTTCTGCGTCGAAGGCTTCCAGCAGGCTCGATTTTTTCTATAAACCCCGACTTTTTGAGCACATCTACTATATCCCTGGCAAGCGGAAGCGCTGTGCCAAGAGGAATCCTTGTGCTTCTTTGCCTGTATCTCTCAATGGCTTTTATGATATTCTCTTCCTTTGCTGCCCCAAAGTGTGTAAGTCTTCGCAGTCTATGCTCCTTTGCAGCCTTTTCAAGCTCATCTACGCTTTTTATCCCAAGCTCTTTATACAACAACTGCGATGTTTTAGGCCCTATGCTGGGAATCTTCAGGAATTCATGCAGTTCCTCTGGCACATATTTTTTTAATTCTTCATAAAATCCGAGTTTGCCTGTTGCTAAGTATTCTTCGATTTTTTCAGCAATTGATTCGCCCACGCCAGGAAGTTCTTTCAATCTTTTTTCAGATGCTATTTTTTCTATGTCTTCTGCTGTACCTTCAACTGCGCGTGCAGCTTTCGTATACGCCCTTACCTTGAATGGGTTCTCTCCTTTTAATTCTAAAAGCTCACTTATGTTATACAAAAGCAGTGCGACTTCGGAGTTTCTCCTGTTAAAACCCATGTGCTGCATACGGTGCAATTACAGTAAACACAAGCGATATAAGAATAAGAACTGCAAATAAAATAGCAATCGCATTTGAAATCTTCTCTACTTTTTCGCCATCCCCCATTATCCTTGATAACGATGACGTCATAACATCACGGAACACATGCCCGCCGTCAAGAGGTATTGCTGGAAGGCAGTTAAAAAGCCCGACATAAAAATTCATCCAGCCTATCCACATCAGGATATTCAATATTATGAATATGTTTGTACCAAGGAAAGCAGCCCAGCCTGTTGGCTCATAGAAATACGTGATAATGCCAGTGAACACCTGAAAACCATCTCCAGTGAGGGGCAACGCCAGCAGCAGTACCCACCCGCCTACGCCTGTCAGCATCGAAGGGATGCTCTGCAGCAGGTTCAGATAATTTTTAGCCGGGAATTGACCAATGCTTATACCTATAGAATAACTCGTAGCAGAATCCTCAGCAGCAGAAGAGATACCAAGGAAACCCTTTCTGACATTGTTTTGTGGGTATTTAGCCAGTTCAATATTTCTGAAGACCTCAAGTGATGCATTTACAGAGCTATTGCTCATAAGATTGACATCTACCTTCTGCCCGGGCAGGGTTGCATTCATGAAAGCAGTAAAATCCTCAAACCCTTTGATTTCAGTATCATTGATTTTAACAAGAATCATGTCAGGCTTTATGCCTGCAGCTTCAGCAGGCGAACCTGCCACTACTTCAAATACCCTTACACCCTGTTGTGTTTCATTGCCTGCTGCTGCAACGAGATGGAAATCTTTTTTTGCCCCGCTATCAATCACATTCAGGGTAACATTCCTGCCAGCTTCAATAGTATTTGCATAGGCTAGGAAATCATAAGCAGTACTTATCTGTTTGTTGTCTATACCTGTGAGTATCATGTTTGGTTTTACTCCTGCAAGCTCGGCAGGGTAGCCAGGCACAACGCCTGTTACCATCACATCCCCAACAGGAGAAAGCGACCCGAGAATTGAAAAGAACAGTATGAAAGCAATAAGAGCTGTGACAAAGTTTGCCATCACGCCTGCTGTAAGTACCCTTACGCGTTCGGCGCGTGTAGCGAGCTTTTTGGGTATAACCTGCTCGGGCTCTTTTTCA
>JAWOKW010000323.1:0-3641 GCA_033854095.1 Candidatus Methanoperedens sp.
AAAATCCTCTGAACTCTTGTTATGCATCGCAGGACTCTACCATATGATAAAGGGATGGAAAGGGCATGAGAGCCCAGTAAATTTGTCAGATATACGTCTATTCATACCTGCATAAGTTGGTTACATACGTGAGACTTATATCAGAACATCTCCTTTACTGTAAGCATTTGAAAGAACGGTCTGCGCATATTTCTTTGCTTCTTCTGGATTCGTCCTTACGGCTACTTTCAATGTATTCCCTGCTTTAATATTTTCCGGATTTAATTCAAGGGATCTCGAATCCATCTTTATCACCTATCTTGAGATTCTCCTGAGCAGTCTGTTCTGCTTCCTTCATGAGCGCCTTTGATTTCTGCTTTGCAAGGGCATCTTTTTCGGTTATACCATTCCTTTTTATATTTTGGATCGAATTTGAGGGCTTTATCATAGCATTTAACTGCTTCCTCATACCTGTCCAGCTCATCTAAAGCAATGCCCTTGTTGTACCATGCATATTCGTTTGTCATCTTTTGGATTCAATTCCAGGGTTTTTGAATAATATTCTAACTCTTTTTTAGGATTTTTTCCCCAAAGTCCAAACAATCCCATCTTTATCACCTGATAAATTATTACTTCTGCTCACATCCAATGAGCTTAGAAACAACCCCAAACACATTCTTAGCCTCTTCAAGTGCTCTTTCAGCATAGCTCTTTGTATAAAGTTTTTGAGGTGGTAATCCACTTTCCTCATCACCATACATGCTGGGTGCCCGCTCACGATAAAGCCATCTTGAGGACGCAGAAATTTCATCTATCTTATCTCTGAACCACTCAGGAAATCGCTCTTTATTCTCCATCAAAACAGGGCTGACATCATGCCATTTCGGAGGTTCGATCGCTATGAATCTCAAAGCAGACTTCAATGACAGCTCAACCGCTTCCTGAGTTTGCCTTATGCAGTATGCGTATGCGGATTCATTCAATGCGTTTTCAGAGGTTCTTATTCTCCTTTTTGCTTCTTCTAAATACGACCTTGCCATATCAATATTATTCAATCTCTATCACCTCTCCAAATCTGTAATCCTTTTTCAATCTCCAGTACCACTTCCTGCCCAATCTTATCCTCTCAGCCCCAAGCTCATCAAGCCTTTTCTTTAATTTTTTAATGATTTTTGTAAAAAATTCATCTTTATCATATAAAACAACCGCATCCTCTACCATATCCAAGTAAAGGGGCGTGATTAATTCAGCCTCTTCTCTGGATTTTATTATAGGACTGAAAATAATGCAGTACCCCTCTTTTCTCAATTCCTTTATTTTATCCACAACCTTTTCCTCAGCATTATCAAAAATCTTAAATCTCTCATACCTATCAGGGAGACTATCTGCAATTATCAGCAGGTCGATATCGCTATCCTTTTTTGCATCACCTCTTGCCGCTGAACCATAAACCACAAAACTGACTAAATCAAAATATATTTTTAAATACTCCAGAAAATCCTTTAACAACCCGCTATAAGGATATTTCAAAGCACTGAAAGGAGTATAAATATCCCGATCTTGTGCAGATTCATCCCAGAATTCCATTAGCCTGATACCTCCAGCACCAGCCCAACATCCTTTATAGACCTCGTCCTTCCCCTGCCCTCGTTCTCCAAGTCATAAAAAGCCTTATTCACAATCGCTCTATTTTCCTCAGTCTCCTCCAGTGTATCACTAAAAACAACATAATCCTTCAGCCTGAACTTTTCAAGCACATGCTTCTTGACCCTTTCCACCTTCTCACTGTCAAACTCAGGCTTGAAAAATTCTATGAAGCCTGGTATTCTATCATCTGCAGGGTTATAGTACACATCACCTGTTACAGAATCAATAAGGCAGACAGAAACATACCTGCTCACGTAGTTATGGGCGAATTTCATGGACTTAATCTCTTGCACAACCCTTTCATCCCAGCCAGTAGGCGAAGCAATGCCTATCACATGCAGATAATTGCCCATCTCTGCGCTGTTGATTGATTTTGAGAGCAGCAGCAGGAATTCCGAGAGCGTTGCGCGGTTGGTATCAAAGCCGTGCTCTGCGTAATCTTTCAGATGGTTGTATGAAACCGCCTCGATAGCTATCTTTTTTATCCTGTCACCAAAGAGCCTGAACCTTTTTTCTTCAACAAGATAGATAGACCTGGCGTTCAGGGGATTCTTTGCCTCAATCTCAGAGTAGTTCAGGTTTTCGCTGCCGAATACCTCTTCCCTCGAATCGAAGCGATAATGGCTGTCCCATGAAGTGATAGTGTAGTTCTTCTTATCCAGAGGATTATAAAACCTGAGAGGAAAGTGGTGCATTTTGGCATCGAACCTGGCGATGCAGTTGAGTTCGTAGAGCTTTGCATCATCCCTTGCAGCAAAGCGCACAGGCTTGCCTTTCATGACATCTGTTATCTGATTCAGCTTCTCAGACAGCTCATTTTTCTTGATTTCAACCTGCTCCTTTTCAGCCAGCAGCGTATTCTCCTTATTCTGGAGTTCATCTTTCAGTCGTGCTACCTCTTTAAGCTCATTTTCCACTATCCTCTGATTCTCCTCCTGCATCTTTTCTTTATAAGCCTGCCGTTCTTTTTCAAGCTCGGATATTTTTGCATCAAGTATTTTGTCAAGGTTATAGTAGCCTTTCTCATAGTATTCAGTTATTAACTCATAGAGCCCGGCTTCTTTTCTGCCAATCCTGCCCACACTTTCTTCAGTTGAAAGAATCTCAAAAGCAGCATATCTTTCAAGATGCTTCACAAGGTTTAATTCTGTGTCAGTGACATCCTCCCCTCCCTTTCGGGAGGGGCTTCCTGGCTCTTCGACCAAACTTGCTATTTTCATAGTAGAGGCTCAATCTCCCCAGGCGTAAATTCGGTACAGTCCGTACCTACAGAATCTCTTTTCTCGATCAGTATCGCTGCAATGTGATCTCTCCCAATGACAAGACCACATTGAGGACAGTTATGTATTCTCGTTGACAGTTTCTTCGGTACTCGATATCCGCAAACGCATGTTTGGGACGTTCCATTGGGATTGACCTGTCCAACTGATTTCCCAGCTTCTTCCGCTTTGGATCTTGTTAGACAGATCAACTGATACCATGAAGCATCCGAGATACTTTTAGCAACACAATGGTTCTTCATCATGTTCTGGATATGAAGTTTCTCGAACACTATCCTGTCGTATGTATTGACTAAATTTCTTGCAGTCTTATGATCAAAATCCTTTCTCTGATTCCTGACTTTCCTGTGAACTTTAGCTACTTTGATTCTCTGTTTGCTTCTGTTCTTTGAACCCACCTTCTTTCTGGATAGCCTTCTCTGCGCCCAGATAAGCTTCCCCTCAGACGTTCTCAGGAACTTTGGAGGTTCAATCTGTTCCCCATTGCTAAGTGTGAGCAATGATGTGAGACCAACATCAATACCTATCTTCGATTCTACAGGTACTTTTTTGATTTCCTTTTCTATTTCAACCGTGAATATGGCATACCATTGATCAATGTCTTTTTTTATAGTACAGGTCTTGATCTTTCCTTCTATTTTCCTGTGAATAAATATCCTGATACTGCCTATCTTCGACAGGTTGAGTCTGCCATCGTTGATTTCAAAACCCTTTTGTGAATACGTGAAACTGTGG
>JAWOKW010000324.1:0-5559 GCA_033854095.1 Candidatus Methanoperedens sp.
TTTGATTTCGGAGACAAAAAAGGGGTAGTTGAGTTAGGCGATAAAACCATCCTGACAATCACGGATGATATGTGGACACGCACCAGAATAGATATAACCGTTCCTCAGGCGATGAAGTCTGATGAATATACTTTAAAAGTGATAGCAGGCGGCAGATCTGCTCAGAGTCCCAATAAGTTTAAGGTTTTACCGTAATAAATCAAAGAAATGGTATAAGATATGCCAGTGCTATCACAAGCTATTTAATATACATTCTCCATTAAGATTTGCCTTCGCTTTTATAGAGTATATAACAAGCATGAAAATAAATGATTATCGGAGGAAATTTAATTGGCAAGAATGCATACACGCAGGAAAGGGCAGTCAGGATCAAAGAAGCCTTATAGAGCTGAACCGCCCGCCTGGTCAAATACGAACAAAGAAGAGATTGAAAAAGCAATAATCCAGATGGCGAACCAGGGGAAATCATCAAGTGAGATCGGAATGGTTTTAAGAGACCGCAACGGCGTTCCTGATGTCGGTCTTGTGATGGGTAAGAAGGTACTTGCCATCATGAAAGAGAAAAATGTAGCTCCAACAGTACCTGAGGATATCCATCAGTTGATAGCAAAGGTGCTTGAGCTAAAAAAACATCTTGACAGAAACCCCAAGGACAGGCATAACAAGCGTTCTCTCAACAATATGGAATCAAAGATCAGGCGGCTTGAAAAGTATTATCACCGTGAAGGTGTGCTCCCTGTAGACTGGAAATATTCTATCGAAAGAGCCGAGATGCTGATTTCAAGATAAGTCACGATGACTGATGTGGATAAGAGCCTCGTTGAGCTTGAGGCATTGAGCAAGAGAGTAGCAGAGGCTATATCCGAGCATGATACGGTCAGGCTGATTTCCCATAACGATGCTGACGGCTTATCAGCCGCTGGAATCATGTGCAACGCACTGTACAGGAAGGGAATACGATTTCATACAACGATTGTCAGTCAGTTCGAACAATCCACAATTGAACTGGTCGAGAAAACATCCCATGGTGCGGTCATCTTATGTGACATGGGTAGCGGGCAGGTAGAACTTTCCTCAAAAATAAAAGATTCTATAATAATAGACCATCATAAACCCACAGGCGACCTGCAGCAGCTTCAGTTTAATCCTCATCTTGTCGGTATTGACGGCTCATCAGAGTTATGCGCATCCTGCTGCGCCTATATGATAGCAAGGCAGATGGGTGAAAATACAGACCTTGCCGGGCTTGCGCTCGTCGGAGCAACAGGCGATAAGCAGGTGATGAAAGGTGGCAATAAATTCATACTCGATGAAGCAGTTGAAAAAAAAGCGGTAACCGTAAAAAAAGGGCTCCGATTAGGGGACGACCCTGTGGAAGAACTGCTTGAATACAGCATCGACCCTTATTTAGATATAACAGGCGATAAAGATAAAATAAAAGCGTTCATCGAAGAAACTGGAATTAAAGGTGAAATAAAAGAGTTTACAGAGGAGAAATTGGTAAAATTCGCTTCAATAATCGCCCTGAAACTGGCAAAGCAAAGAAGCCTCTCAGTGATCGATTCTTTGATAGGCGAGATATATATCCTGAACAATGAGGTCATATCCAATATATATGATTTCGTGAATGTCCTGAATGCCTGCGGAAATGTTGAAAAAGCAGGTACAGGTCTTGCAGTATGCATGCGGGATGCCTCTGCAGTTGATGAGGCACTATCAATTGCGTGTGAACACCAGCGTGCTATTGTCAGTACAATAAAGAAGGCGCAAGCGCATATCAGATCAGCACAGAACCTGAGGTATGTTCTGCTTGAGGATTCAAAAGGCACAGGTGCGATAGCAGGTACTATGACCCGCTATCTCTATCATGATAAACCATTCATCACATTGAACGAGGTTGAGTATAAAATCAAGGTTTCAGCAAGGGGAACCAGAAAATTGGTAGAGGCTGGACTTGACCTTGCAGCAGCGATGCGGGAAGCCTCAGCATCAGTTGGGGGTGTTGGCGGCGGACATGATGTTGCCTCAGGCGCTACCATACCCAAAGGAACAGCCATGAAGTTTATTGATATTGTGGATTCAATAATCGGGAAACAGTTGAAAGGAAAATGAAGATAAGAGGAAGATTGATTTTTAAGAGCGAAGATGCTGATGAACTGGCAAGCATAATTGCTCGCTCACTTGCTCCAGATAATCTTTCTGATATAAAAACGGCTGTCAATGGGACTACTGTAACTGTTACATTTTCGTCTGATAAAATCGGTACAATACTTTCTTCGGTTGACGACTACCTTATGAACGCTGCTATAGTAGAAAGGCTGTCAAAGCAACCTGAGCATTCTTTGAAATCATCCGTGATGAGGTACTTATAGCCCTGCTCTGTCAGGAAAAGCTGTCTGTTAGCCGAGAAATCCTGGTCCTTTGTATCCTTTGTGACTATGGTGTAGAAATAAGCAATGCAGCCATCTTTCTTGGGACGGAGTATCCTTCCGAGGCGCTGAGCCTCTTCCTGCCGCGAACCAAATGTTCCGCTCACCTGTATGGCTACATTTGCATCAGGCAGGTCTATTGCAAAGTTCCCAACCTTTGAAAGCACAAGTATATCCAGCTTTCCTTCACGGAATTGTGTATACAACTGCTCTCTTTTCCTGTTCGCTGTCTGTCCCTTAAGAAGAGGCGCATCAAGCTCTTTTGCGATTCGCTCAAGCTGTTCTATGTACATGCCGATCACAAGTATCCTATCGTTGTTCGCCCTGTGATGCTCCACGA
Source organism: Candidatus Methanoperedens sp. (assembly GCA_033854095.1). Lineage (GTDB taxonomy): Archaea > Halobacteriota > Methanosarcinia > Methanosarcinales > Methanoperedenaceae > Methanoperedens. The sequence continues at coordinate 2,770 of JAWOKW010000324.1, forward strand.
TTTTTTTTACCAGTTCATACTTTTTCGGGTTCTCTGCTGCTATCCTGTACTTTGACCTGTCATCTGAGGTCGCATATATAAGCCTCAATTCGTCTGGCAAAGTTACACGTATTTCGGTGCACAGCGCTTCTGCAATCCACCCCTGCTTCTCAAGGTCTTTCCAGGGTGCATCGTATTTCTTGGGACCTATCAGAGCGAATACATCCTCCTCATGCCCATCCTCGCGCACAAGCGTGGCTGTAAGACCAAGGCGCCTTTTTGCCTGTATTTCGGCTGTTATCCTGAAAACAGGCGCTGGCAGCATGTGCACTTCATCGTATATGATCAGTCCCCAGTTCAGTTTATTAAAAAGCGAGAAATGTGGGAATTCATCTTCATTTTTATTCTGCCTGTATGTAAGTATCTGATATGTGGTAACAGTGACAGGTTTGATTTCCTTGACCTCGCCACTGTACTCACCTACGTCCTCACGCCCAAGCGAGGTCTTATCTATCAGTTCATCCATCCACTGTCTCGCTGCTGTGATGCCTGTCGTGATTATAAGCGTGCTGCATTTCAGTCTTGACATGGCTCCTATGCCCACGAGCGTCTTGCCAGCGCCGCACGGAAGAACAATCGTGCCGCAGCCGCCGTACACGCTTCCCTCGGCATAAAAAGCATCCACGGATTCAACCTGATAATCACGGAGCGAAAAACGCATGCCTTTCCTTGATACCTGCTGTAATTCTACAGGCAAATAGTCGCCTGTCGAATAACCTGCAAGGTCCTCAGCAGGAAAACCTATTTCTGTGAGAGCTTTTTTTATATGTCCTCTCTTTGCAGCATCAACCTCAATAGTCCTATCATTAATCTTCGAAAGCAGATAGGGTTTTGCGACTTTATGGTTCCATATCTCGGTTATCAATATTGGGTCTTCGCTTGTGAGGACGAGCTTACCATTATCTGCGATCAGCTTTATTCTGCCGTAGCGTGAAACATAATCCCTGATATCTGCCCTGACATTTTCAGGAAGGTCGTATTTGCACAAACGCTCAAGCGAAGAGACTATGTCGTCAGCTTTCATTCCAGAAGCAGCAGCATTCCAGAGTGATAAATTTGTTATCCTGTATGTATGTATATGCTCTGGACTCTTCACAAGTTCAGCGAATCTGTTGAGGGAATCTCTTGCTTCTTCATATCTTGGGTTTTCAACTTCAAGGAGGATTGATTTGTCGCCCTGGGCGATTATTGGATTTTCTGGATTATAAGGCATTTTTTTCAGCAATGGCTTTTGTACATTTTGATGGGAAAATGTCGGCTTTTCTCAATTTTGAAATTATTTCATCTGTATTTTTTTCATCGAATAATATGACCGGGTTGTTTATCGACCTGATAATATAAGGTGATGTGATCTGTTCGATCCTTTCATACAGCGACCTGTCTATTATCTCGATGTAACCTTTACCTGCTGTAACTTTTCCATATTTTGAACCCCAGTCAAAAAGAGAATACCGCACGTTCTGAGGAAGTTCTTTCTTTGAGCGCTGTTCAAGGAAGGAAATGATTTCATCAAGTGTGCATCCTTCGTCTAATTCCCTCAAGACAAGCTCTTTTTCCAGCCTGAACGTGCAGACAGTATTAAACTTTAGCATCTGCGCTATTTTGCCCAATCTATAAATGGTGTAATAATCTGTTTCTTCTGCAAATACACTGACCTCAAAATTGGGAGATACGATAAAAGGCTTTTCTGTGCGAACTATAACATTGCTGTCACTTAACTCGAACACACGCCTGCCGAAGTTTGAGATTCTAAAAGAACTTATATTTATACTGTTATGTATTACATAATATTTCAGATCCAATATTCCTAAAAAGTGAAGATTATAAATCAGTTTATTCAGATCATATATATCAAACTCAAGCCAGCCTGCTACATCTTTTTTCTCAAAGAAGCTATTTTTTTGGGTTTTAATATAATCCCAGTAATCTATCCAGTTTTCATCAGACTTTTGGTTCAAAATATTAATGAATTTCAGGGCAAATCCTTTATTAATATTATGCATTTCAATGGTCGGCACTATCAGGTCTGCTGTCATTTTTTCTTTGCTTTTTGAAAACGTAGTCCGTATGGCGTTTTCATCAAGCGGATGTAAGTTATTGCTTTTGCGAGTGAGAAGTTTGTATTTTGTCATAACGCCGACCGCATACGCAAGCCGATCCCCAGATGATTTACCGAGCATATCAAAAAGCTGCTGCGTTACTTTTTTAAATACCTGCCCCTGCTGCGTCAGACGAATACCGCCTCTGTTCTGTGAAAATACACATATAATGAACATGTCATCAATTATTGGAGAAGCTTCCATCAGTTCTAATTCTTTAACCCTGTGCTCAGGTTTGTATTCAATGAGCAGCTTTTTAAGAGGTACTCTCAATTCTTGAGGGATTATGAGGTTTGTCGTATTCCCGCTGTAGCTGGCAAAGAGCAGACCTTTGGATTGAAGATTGCTGATATAATAAGAAAAACCATATGTTATATCCTTTCTACCTGTCAATTTAGATAATCTGTCAATATCAAGATTTCCATCATATATCAGTACTGCGCCGAGAAGAGCGCGCTCATCAGGCGGCAGGGGAAAAAATGTATTTTCAAGCTTAGCTGAGTCGGGCATCAATTCAAAAAGCTGATCGATAATATCCTGTTTAGAAAACAATCTCGGTACTCTGCCTCCCCAGTTTTGAAGAAGGTTAGCCAGTCTTGGCATCGAGAAGTCTGAAAGCATCTCTTTTAGTTTCATTTCTTGAAGAACTAAG
>JAWOKW010000325.1:0-4787 GCA_033854095.1 Candidatus Methanoperedens sp.
TATTAATAACGCGTTCTATAAAATCAGTATCATGCTTTACACTTAGCCACTCGCCTTCTTTCCAGATTCTTGTATATCCTTTTATATCCAATAATTCTCGCAAAATCTGAAATTTCCCACCCGCACCAGTAGATATCATTTCATAATATATTTCGTAGCCTTCAATGTCAAAAAGCAGTCCGATCATTACATGAAGTTCTTCCTTTCTCTGCCATACAACGTTATTGTAACCCCACCACTCAGAAAAAGGGTTTATATCTTTATCAACATAGATTTTTTTCAAAAACCTGAATGCTTCCACGAGGTTGGATTTCCCAGAAGCGTTCGCGCCCACCACTACATTCAACTTTCCAATATCGATTTCGCAATCATGAAGGCTTTTAAAATTCTTAATAAAAATCTTTTTAAGAGACGCTTTCGTCATTAACGTATGATTTAAAAAACATACTATTTAAATTTTTGTTATTAAAACTTAATGGAATCAAATTTTACTTCAGGGACTTGCATTAGAAAATCATGCCCTTTGTTGTCGTTAATTACCAGAACAATCATTGAACTTTATCTACCCTCATGCCCCCTTGTCAGGATGCCTTGTTTTTCAAACCGAGGTCGTTGACTCAATGATGTGACCATCTTGTACGCGATTCTCTGCTCAAATGTTCCTTTTCAAGCTTTGAGCGTGTTTCTATAAACAGGGTCTTAATGCGCTGTTCATCGCATAGCGGTTCGCCTTCAGCGCATTCCCCATTTTTTTTGCATTCCTGCGCCAGGCGAAGCGCACGCGCTTCGAGCGTGGGCAGGGTATCTTCAAGTGTGTGCTTGAGCCATGCATCGTCTTTGGCTAATACGCCCACGAACAGGGAAGGCAAAATATCGCGTTCTATGGATTCAAGCCTTTTCCTTGTGCTTGTTATCATTAAAATATAATCTGTTCACAAGGGTATATAACTTGGGCTTATAAAGTGCTTGAGCCATTAACTTTAAGTTCATTTAAATTAATCCCCTCTTTATGCCTACAGTGATGGAGCTTTATCAGCTCTTACCTAAAACCAACTGTAAAGAATGCAAAGAATCCACATGCATGGCTTTTGCAGTTGCGTTGCTCTCAAGGAAACGGAATATCCTTGAATGTACTCCAATACTTTCAGAAAATTTTAAAAAACAGAAAGAAAAACTTGAGGCGCTTCTTCTACCTGCGGCTGGCGCTGAGGAAACAGGGATGATTGTACATCCTGAACTGTGCACAGGTTGCGGTAATTGCGTGGTCGCATGTCCTGTTGATGTGGCAAACGACCCAAAGGGTGCAGCGATTGGGCGTGCTCCTGCTAATGATAAAGTGATATTCAAAGTTGTGGACGGCAAAGTGGTAGCTTCGAATATCAAGGAATGCAGACGCTTTGGGAAGAACAGAGTGCTGTGTTATGCCTGCATTGATCCGTGTCCAACAGGGGCTATAGAGTTCGTATGATTACCTGCACTGGCTGCGCGCTGTTATGCGATGATATTGATGTCGTTGTCGAGAACAACAGGATAAAAGAGGTCAAGAACGCCTGTCGGCGCGGCGCTGCAAGGATCAGGGGATGTGTGAACAGGTTATCACCATCTATAAACCAGAAATCAGCGGATATCGATGGAGCGATTAAAAAAGCAGCAGAAGTTCTGCGAAATGCTAATTCGCCAATGCTTTTTGGATGGAGCAATTCCACATCTGAGGCGCAGGTAAAAGGTATCGAACTGGCTAAAAAACTGAAATGCGCCATAGATGATACCTCCTCATTCTGCCAGGGAATCCTGATAGAAAAAGTGCTTCATAAAAAGTTCAGGACTTGTTCGCTTGAAGATGTAAGGAACAGGGCTGACGTGCTTGTGTACTGGGGCTCAGATGCGCAGGATTCACAGCCCCGCCACCTCTCGCGCTTTTCCTATTTTCCCCGCGGCGAAGAAAGACAGCGTGGGTATGAAGAAGACAGGATCGCTATAGCTATAGATGTACGAGAATCCAATACAGCAAAGATATGCAAAGGACATTTTTACAGGATACCTTTAAAAGGCGACCGTGAGTTTATTCTTGCCCTGATGGATGCGCTTTCAGGAAAAGTGCCTTCGTACGAGCCAAAAAAAATGCTTGAACTTGCAGGCATACTGAAAAAAGCCCAGTTTGGGGCTATATTCGCTGGTATCGGGCTGACGTATTCAATAAAAAACGAGTTCGATGTTTTAGTTTCACTCATGGACAGACTCCCGAATTTCCATCTCATGCCCATGATTGGTCATTACAATATGCGCGGCTTTAATGAGGCTCTGTTCAAAGAGACCGGGTTCGTGAACAGGGTCAGGTTCAACGGCAAAGCAGTTCATGACGAAAGATATTCGATTGTTGAAATGCTGCAGAAAAAAAGTGCAGATGCGCTTCTCATTGCCGGCTCAGACCCGTTATCCAGCCTTCCGCGCTCGTTAACACGTCATCTATCCTCTACTCCCGTGATATGCATAGACCCGTGTGTAACCTTGACATCTAAAATAGCATCTATAACGCTCCCATGCGCTGTATCAGGGGTTGAGACAGGCGGAGGTGCTGTAAGGATGGATGGAAAAGTAGTCGAATTGTCAGAGATTATCGAAAATGATTATTTAAGCGATGAGGATATTATAATAAGATTGATCGAGGAGATATAATGGGAATCGACGTTGGGAAGTTTTTGAAAAGCCCTGAGCATGAGATCAAGATAACAACGTATAGAGATATTTTCCAGGTGGAAGCGCTTGAAAGTAACAGGTTTGGCGAGGACTACAAAAAGCTTTCAGCCTGTATAGTGATAAGTAATAATGACATGCAAAAAATGGGATTAAGATCCGGGGACAGAGTGAAAATATCCAACAATCATGGAAGCATCGTCGTCGACGTAAAGGAAGCCAAAAGAAATGAGCCAGGTGGGATTGCATTTATGGTCAACAGCCCATGGTCAAATGTTCTTGTATCAGAAGGGGAGAGCGGTATGCCTGAGTTCAAGGATATAACAGCAAAGATCTCGCTTACAAAGGAAGAGGTTACGTCGATTGAAAGCCTCATCACATAAACCTGATTCCCTTTGGAATCTCGCCTGCCTTTTCCCTGAACTTATCCGGCCAATTTTCAGGCTCAAATCCGTTCTGGGCTAAAAACACGCTTGCCCACCTTTCAAGTCCTATGCCTGAGCATCCGCTCCATATTTCCTCTCCTGACTGCGATTTTACATTAAAGCCTTTTGGATACTTATCACCATTATTGCTCAGGTTCTGGAATTCAAGCCATTCACCATCTTTACCTCGGTAAGGCAAAGGAGCTTCAAAATCAATTGTACCCACATCCTTTTTCTCAGCAAGCCCTGTCATCCCTTCCTGTGCCATGAACCATGGAGTGACCCATGCCATCCTCCATTCAAGGTCAAGGATGTCATTAAAAATATGCTTATAACATTCCTGCATCTCTTTTGAATGAGCTATGACCTGTTCCCGTGCGCCTATAAAAACAAGTTCTATCCTGTGGAACTCGTCCACCCGCTCCATGCCGTGTATGCCGCCGCTTTCATATCTATGCGATGTGCCTGAGCGGTCAAATACCTTGATAGGGAAGGAATCATCTGCTATCGTTTTCCCAAGCATGAAATACCACAGAGAAGGACACTGCGCATAGCACATTCCTCCTATGGGTTTATCGATCTTCTCCCAGATAAGGTCAAGCGGCACTTCAAGTGTGACCTTATAATGGTCTATTACCTCTTCCCAGAAAGCAGGGTCTCTTGTTTTTGGGGGACAGACGTAATAGATTTCAGGATATATCCCTTTTGCATGCCCTGAATGTTTCCACACGTCCCAGGGAACAAGCTTGGGAAATATCATCTCGATATAGCCAAGGGGTTTGATTACTTCTTCGAGCACGATCTGTTCAAACGTCCTGAATATCCGTGTCATCTGCGGTCCGTGTATCCACTGTCCGCGCCCTGCTGCACGCTTTATCCAGCCGCGCTTTTCTGCTTCCACAGTGGGGTCATCAGATACGGGAAATTCTTTTTTCGGGCTTTCCCACAGCAGGCTCCAGTGCTCGGCTTTACCGCCAAAGCTCTGAGCAGCTATCTTATCCTCGATGAGCGATATTATCCTGTCAGGCACCTTGTTCTCAAGTTCTGCTTCGCCGACATCAAGTGAGAGCGTTATCATGCTACCGTCGAATTCGATTTTTTTCACATGAGGTATTTTTTGAGCTCGCAGCGCCTGAAGAGAAGGCATCGAAACTGTGAACTCCTCTACCTCAACGCCCCTTACCCCTATCCTGTATCCTTTGCCAAGTGCGCCTGCAAGCGGTTTTCTGAGGCGGATAAAAGCATCATGGGCTCGAAGATACCTATCAGATTCGATATTAAAAAATATGCCGCTATCCCTGATGTCCCAGCCGATGATTTTAGCTCCTCTTCCGGCAGGGACACCTTTTTGCAGGATGGTCGCTTTTGCTTCTTCTATGAACTTTTCTATATCAGCGCGAGCCGCGGAAGCGTTCGCACTTGTTTTAAAGCTACCTTTGAGGTGGAAGTGAGGTTCCATTGTTTCATTTCCCGGCATCATCAATGATTCATTTATTATTTATCTTTTATTGCAAAAATTAAACCTATTGCGTCAATATAGTATAGTGAATATGTCCCACAGCCGCCAAATCCTTAAATACTTTATTGTGAATATAAACATATATGGAATCGTGGTTGATAAGTGGTTCTATATTAATAGGCTTAATTATAGATTTATTAATATTTATT
>JAWOKW010000326.1:0-2769 GCA_033854095.1 Candidatus Methanoperedens sp.
TTGGTTTGTGAGATGTCAGCAGATAATTCAATAATCATCCGCAGTTATCTGCGGTTTTTATATTCCAAGAGGAATTTATTCAAAAACTAAACTTCATGAATTATTTAACTTTCTTTCGGAGATACTGGATAATACATCTCTTTTTAATATAACCTCTTCTGATAATACTTTGTGTATATGGAGGATATATTTTGGATAAGAAGATAAAATGCATTGATTGCCACAAAGATTTCGTTTTTACATCAGCAGAGCAACAATTTTTTGAAGAGAAAGGATACAGCGCGCCTATCAGATGCAAAGATTGCAGGACTAAAAGAAAAGCTGAAAAAAGAAGCAGCGGCGTTCGAAGACAATGATTAGATTGACATCCGAAGTTGATTCGACATAGAAACGATGAAGTATCAATATATACAAACTCAGTGGTTGCCATAATGAATTATATAGGCGTTGATGGATGCAAGAACGGCTGGTTCTATATATCTCTGGATGACTCTTACAACTGGAGGTCTGATGTCTTTCATGATATTCAATCTTTGATTGACGAATTCCATGGGGAGTGTTTGATTCTGGTGGATATACCTATAGGATTGCGAACTAAAGGAAGTATAGAACGGATATGCGATATGGAAGCAAGAAAAGTCCTGGGGAAAAGACGATCAAGTGTTTTTCCAGTTCCTTGTAGAAAAGCAGTTTATGAGAGTAATTACCAAGAAGCAAGCCGCATTAATCATAAATTGACAGGTAGATATTTATCAAAACAGAGCTGGTTAATCTCGAATAAAATTAAAGAAGTAGATAAATTGCTTATCGGGTCCATGACATTGCGAAATCTTATCAGAGAAATTCATCCTGAGATATGCTTTTGGGGTCTAAATGGAAAAAAGAGCATGCATTATAACAAGAAGACTCCTGAAGGCTTTGATCTCACATTCAAGAGGTTGTTACCAATTAAAGGGTATTTATCGAAAAATTAACTGTTTTTCGATTGCAGTTGAACCAGTGTAATAGTTATAGTAACTAGCGGCAAATTATAGCCAAATAATAGCGACTATTCTCGAATAATAGCTATATAAACTATTGATGCAAAAATAGTAAACATTGCAGGATGTGTTTAATATGGACTATTTTGCTTCTACAAGCCTTTCAAAACTCGAGAGGATGATAAAGAAAGAAAAAGATGCAGCGATAAGGCAGAAACTTCTTGTTATATGGCATAAAAAGCGGGGAGCAACTGAGAGAGATATAGAGGATATTTTATTGGTATCAAGGTCCACTGTAGGATATTTGGTCAGAAAATTCAAAAAAGAAGGTATCAAGGGTTTTCAGAGAAAGCCTGGTAGCGGCGGCCACAATAAATATCTGACAAAAAAGCAGGAAAAGGAGCTACAGGCTGATCTTGAGGAACAGCCAATGACGACAAAAGAAGTGCTGGTAAGAATAGCGAAAAAATACAAAAAACGGTATCATCACAACTCCATACCTCGGCTTCTGAGAAGGCTTGGACAATCTCTAATAACACCAAGGAAAAGGCATTACAAGGCAAATCCAAGATCTGGGTGGGCATTCAAAGGACATATAAAAAAAGTTGGAAATTTGGAAGAATAAAGGCAACAAAGTGTTTGCAGAGGATGAAGCAATAATTTCGCTGAATCCCACCAGTAGAAGACTATGGGCTCCTAAAGGTTCAAAACCTATACAACCTGTCACAGGAAGCCATAAGAATGTATATTTCTTTGGGGCTGTATCAGACGAAATAAATTACTGCCGTACTGCGGTATGGATAAATGAAAACAGCTTTATCAGGTTTGCAAAATATCTTTTGAGGTTGTATGGAAAAGTTGTGCTGGTTGTAGATAGGGCGACTCACCATGTAAAATCAAACAAGGTAAAAATGCTTGTCAAAAAGCACAAGGGCAACCTCATCATATGGCCGCTACCAAAGAGATTGCCTGAGGTTAGTCCTATGGAGCAGGGTTGGAAAAGTGCCAGAAAAAACATTACTTACAAACTCTTTGAGAATAAGAAAAAATTGGGTTATGCAGTGAAAAAACACATAACAAGAGAATTCAAATTAAATTTGGCTAAATTTTGGAGTTAATTACTATAGATACAACATGTATGTAGGCTGTCAATAGTGTAGAGCCTCAAATATTGATAGCGATTTCAATGAGAAAACTGACTACGGATAATGCCCAATCGATTTTTAACTTGAATAATTATTAACTTTTTTCCCCTTTTTGTTAAATCCTTCAATTATTGCAATAACAATGCAGGCATGGCCAGCTACTGCCGATGTTGAGCGAAGCTGCATATAAAAAAGAAATGAAGGGATGGGACCACTTGTATGGGAGTATCTCTGACTCCCAGCATGCAACACAGCATCCTTCATCAAGGATTTCTCCAGCCCTACCGCATATCGGGCAGGTCTTCGGTGCATTTACCAAATCCATTACTACTTTATCCACTACTGGTTCTTGTTCGATGCTTTTTTCCATAATTACCTCCTGGGCTGACGCCCTTCACCGCTTTGCGGGGCGTCAGCCAGAAGCCAGAAGTCAGCAGGCACGGAGCGACCATCGCAGGACTGGCATGATAATGGTTCGGTCTGCGCGAAGCGTCAGACCTGCCCGCTACCATGCGGGCAGCCCGTAAGGGCGAACCTTTATCAATGCCATCCGAGAAGGTGAGGAGCGGAGTGCCGTAAAAGAATCCAGCAATAGGCAACAGCCGCCCATGCGATAGAAGCAAATATAAACCTCTTTGAGTTCG
>JAWOKW010000327.1:0-4300 GCA_033854095.1 Candidatus Methanoperedens sp.
AAGAAATGTTCAAATCTGGTATCAGTATAATTATGGTCTCTATCGATATTGCCAGGCTTTGGAGTGGCAGAGACTTCAAGAAGCATGGCAAGCTGGGCGCATCTGGCGATGTAGGAGGGGTCGGGAAGGGTCATTTTTGATTTCATATCAGTTCGTTTTTGTTCGGTGTTAATCAATTAGCTTTGATATGTAGAGTATCATAATCATCCGTGACAATCTGTGTTATCCGTGCAATCCGTGTTCTATCATATTTCATAGACAATTATATATGGAGTTTTATGTTATCTAATTGCTTACGCAAAAAGCCTTAATGTGCTCTCAGAGGATACATTAGTTAATCGCCTCGCCAATCCAGCGATTTTTTCTGAAGATCAAGTGATGTATATTTGTCACGAAAATCCTTTAATGCGCCAGCCCAATCCTGCCGCACTGTTAGTATCATATTTTTCCTCATGCTATTACATATTGTTTTTATATCATTTTTGCGTAATCTGCAGTTCACGCCCTCTTTTAAGCGTCATAATTTTTTCTCTCACACTCTGAAATCTATTTTCTTCAATCCTGTGCTTAGTGTCATTCCAGAATTTTCTGATCTTATAAAAATACTCTGAAATATCCAGGCTGTTTCCAAAAACCACTTCATACTTCTGAATAACAGAGGCTTTTATATGCAGAGGAAGAAGTTCAAATATTTTAATATCATAGATATCCGGCGTCTTTCCCAGAATGCTCTTCCAGATCTCGATGCATCTGTTTCTGTTCTTTTCTCTGGTAATTACGGCAATATCAATGTCAGAGCGCTTATCTGCTCTTTTTCTTGCATACGAACCAAAAACAACTACTTCATAGTCTTTTAAAAAAGCAAGGTCGGTTTTGATCTCATCTATGCTTTTCACAGCAGTCCACCTTCAATGCTCTGAAGTATCAGTTCAGTATCGACACTCCCGTATTTATGGACAATTGCATTTCTCATACCATTCAGTCTTTTAAGATCCTCTGCAAGCTCTGTATCGATTAGCTCTTTTTCTTTAAGGATATCTATGTTCTCATAATCGTCACCAACATTGATTCCAATATCTCTTACCAGCATGGCAGCCATATCCATTGCAGCATCAATAGCTGTCTGCACCCTGTAGAGCACTCCATCTATCTCAAGTTCATCCAGTGCATCAATATTGTCCGGAAGCGTGTACATCTTTTCAAGAATATATCCGATCTTGGAAAGGTATTGATTTTTTCGCTCATTGGTTATTTCCATAAGAATGAAAAGAAAACTCGGTAATGAAGACAGATACTGGTATCTATCAGATACATTAGTTAATCGCCTCGCAATCCAGCGATTTTTTCTGAAGCTCAAGTGATGTATATTTGTCACGAAAATCCCTCAATGCTCCAGCCCAATCCTGCCGCAGTTTTTTTCCACGCTTTACCATCTTCTGTTCTATTTGTATCATATTTTTCCTCAAGTATGCTTAGAAACAACGCAATAAGTAGCCATATTGTTGCTCTACCCATCTTTTCCATATTTTATCTCCAATCATGCTCTTTTCTATCTTGCACAAGATCAATATTTGGGGTTATAAATAATTTTTCTCTATAAAATTATTGATTTTTATGAAATTTTTATGATTTTCTCTAATTTCGTATACAGCAGCCCTACAATGTCTGAATATAACTTTTGGCAGAGTAAGATTTCCATAACTAAAATCTTTGATTTTTTCGACTTCTATAACATGTCCGTGCCCAATGAAGCCATTTAATTTTTGGAAATTTTTACTTTTGCACAAATCCCATAATTCTGCGTTTCCTTTATCCCCAAGTCTAACCCGCCAAAATCTCTGAACCATGCAATCACCTGATTTTAATGAAGAGTTGATTCTTTATATTCTTTATGTTTTGTAGTCACCGTTGTGTAGTCCTGACTTGCAAAACATTAAAATATCATTGCTTCCAACTTAATAACCGGGTGAAAGTGTCTTGCAAGAATATAAACTTTTCATAAACGGAGAATGGGTCGAATCAGGTACAGGAGAGACTTTCGATGACATCAATCCAGCAACCCTTGAGCTGATCGCAAAGCTGCAAAAAGCATCAGCGGACGATGTGCAGCGCGCTGCCGAAAGCGCAGGGGATGCTTTTGAAGCCTGGAGCAGCACACCTGCCCCAAAGAGAGCCATGATATTGTTCCGAGCTGCACGGATGCTTGAAGAGCGAAAAGAAGAACTGGCGCACCTTATGACGCTTGAAATGGGAAAAGTCCTGACTGAAGCAAGAGGCGATGTGCAGGAAGCTATAGATATGACATACTATGCAGCAGGCGAAGGAAGGCGGCTTCTTGGAGAGACAACCACGTCTGAGCTTCCTGAGAAATTCTGTATGACGGTTCGCATGCCCATAGGCGTCGTGGGGTTGATAACGCCCTGGAATTTTCCGCTTGCGATCCCTGCCTGGAAGCTCATGCCTGCGCTCGTTTCTGGTAACACGCTTGTGTTCAAACCTGCAAGCGATACCCCGCTGCTTTCAATTGAACTAGTAAAAATCCTCACAGAAGCCGGGCTACCTGCGGGTGTTTTAAATCTCGTTATGGGCGAAGGGAACATAGTGGGCGCAGCGATTGTCAGGAATAAAATAATCCGTGCTGTATCTTTCACAGGTTCACTCGCTGCGGGTAAATGGATACTTGGTGAAGCAAGCAAGGATATGAAGCGGGTCTCACTTGAGATGGGAGGGAAGAATCCCATTATAGTGATGGATGATGCAGACCTTGACCTGGCGGTCGATGGTGTGCTGTGGGGAGCTTTCGGAACAACTGGACAGCGATGCACAGCAGCAAGCCGCGTAATAGTGCATGAGAAGATACTGCCTATATTCCAGAAAAAACTTATCGAAAGAACAAAAAAACTCAGACTCGGGAGCGGTCTTGATGAGAATGTCGATATCGGACCTGTTATAAATAATTCACAACTGCAAAAAATCGCAAAGTATGTGGAGATCGGAAAAGAAGAAGGTGCAAAGCTCATGATGGGTGGAAAAATCGTTAAACCCCTTCCTGGCTACTTCTTTGAACCTACGATTTTCACAGATGTTGCTCCTGACATGAGGATAGCGCAGGAAGAGATATTCGGTCCTGTTCTTTCGCTGCTCAGGGCAGGCAGTCTTGATGAGGCGATACAGATAGCGAATTCAGTAGAGTATGGGCTTTCTTCTTCGATCTATACAGGGAACATAAATAATGCATTTAATGCTATTGAAAAGATCGAAGCAGGCATAACATACATCAATGCTCCCACCATAGGGGCTGAGATTCATCTTCCGTTCGGCGGTGTGAAATCCACAGGGAACGGCACACGAGAAGCAGGCACGACCGCAATAGAAGAATTCACAGAGTTAAAAACTGTTTATGTTGATTACAGTGGAAAACTCCAGAAAGCGCAGATAGATACAGGAAGGAGGAAATAATGAAAAAATTGAGCAATAAATCCATGGATATCATAAGCAGGGATACTAAAGTCATGTCCTCGCTCACGCGTCCATACGAGTTAGTGGTTGACCATGCAGAGGGTTCAACGATATTCGATGTTGACGGCAACAGCTACATTGATTTTGCTTCAAGCGTGGCTGTGATGAATATCGGGTATAACCATACACAGGTCAAAGAAGCTGTGGCAGCGCAACTGGACAAAATGGTTCACTGCGGCTTCTCGGATTTTTATTCAGAGATCCCTGTAAAACTTTCAGAAAAGCTCTGCGAAATGACAGGATACGAAAAGGTGTTTCTTGCGAATTCAGGGGCAGAAGCTGTTGAAGCAGCCATGAAGCTTGCTTTCTGGTACACAGAGAGGAGCAGCATGATCGCATTCTATCGGGCTTTTCACGGCAGGACGCTTGGTGCGCTCTCTCTGACAAGTTCAAAAGTACGGCATAAGGAGCATTTCCCATCTCTCAGGGTGGTACATTCGCATTATGCCTACTGCTACCGTTGCGCTCTTAGTTTAGAATATCCAGACTGCGGCATCTCCTGTATCAGAGAGATCGAGCAAAATATTTTCAAAAGAGAACTCTCGCCAGAGGATACGGCAGCCATTGCAGTTGAGCCGATACTGGGAGAAGGCGGGTTCATCGTTCCTCCTCCTGAGTTCCATAAAGAGATCAGAAGGATATGCGATGAGAACGATATTTTATTAATAGCTGATGAAGTGCAGAGCGGAGGCTTCAGAACAGGGAAATTCATGGCAATGGAGAATTTCGATGTAAGGGCTGACATTGTATGCATGTCAAAATCCATAGGCGGCGGGATACC
>JAWOKW010000328.1:0-2758 GCA_033854095.1 Candidatus Methanoperedens sp.
GGATGTCCCGGCTTACATAGACCTCAAACTCTCGGTTGAAGATAGCCCGAACAGTGCAGGTGTTGTGGTCGATGCCATCCGCGTGGCAAAGATAGCACTTGACAGAGGACTGGGCGGACCTGTGATACCAGCATCAGCATACTTCATGAAGCATCCTCCGCAGCAGATGCGAGAAGAGGATTCGAGGGAGCAGCTTGAGGAGTTTATCAGAGAGTCTTCGTAGATTTTCATATTAAAAATTTTTATAAAAACTGAAAACCTTTTGCACTACTGGTCAAAACCCTTAACCGATAACCCATGAATATTATATACTGAGGAGAGGGTTTCGCTGTTCACGCCTGTACGCATGAATAAGTTGTGCGCCATAGTATTGAAAGAACATATCGACAGAGTAATCAGTGCTCTTTGTGATACTGATGCGTGTCATTTTATCGAAAATCGTGAAAAAATGCATTACACGTATGTCATTGAAGCATGGGTGCCTGAGGCAAAGAAAGATATTGTCATGGCTTCAATTGATAGGGCTTCAGATGGCAAAAGTGCTGTTTGTTTTTCTGCACCTGAAGTTGGAGAAACGCCCCCGATACTGCTTTCAAATCCTGCTATTATGAAACCATTTGAAAATCTTGTGAAAAGATACGGCTTGCCTTCGTATTATGAAATCGATCCCACTGCAGTTATTTTTGTCAGCTTTCCATTGATCTTTGGGATGATGTACGGCGATGTGGGACACGGCATAGTCCTGCTTTTTTTAAGCATTATACTCTTATTAGCAGGTAGATGGGGATTTAAGAGGGCTGGGCAATTAAAAGAATATGCTCCGATATTGATATTCTGTTCTTTTTTCTCAATTTTCTTTGGCTTTTTATATGGAGAATTCTTTGGTTTGAAATTCACCCCGCTATGGCTCAGCCCTTCTGAACATATAGCGTATTTCCTGATACTGTCTTTATGGGCAGGAGTCCTGCATCTGGTCTTGGGTCTTATCCTGAACGCTATAAACCTGTGGAAAAACAAAAAATACCAGAGGGCTGTGTTCCAGTTCCAGTGGATTATTTTTTCAGGGAGCAGCATTTTTTTCTATACAAAGTTTTTAAATCTGGAATTAAACAGGAGCATTGGAGGTTTTCTTGTGTTAATGCTCCTGCCCGGAGCGGTCATGATCTTATGCGGCGCATCGATAAATTCAACTGAGAGGAAAGGTATCATATCAGGTGCATTTGTTCCTGTCTATCTGGGTCTTAAATACGCCATGCATTTGATGTCCTACATACGCCTTCTTATCATGGCGCTTGCGCATTCTGCTATCAGTGCAACGATTATTGCTATCAGTGGAGACTCTGCAATTTCTTTTGTATTCGCGAGTTTAATCACATTCTTCCTGATAATCATTGTTGAAACGTTCGTGGTGTTTATCCAGACGCTCAGGCTCCACTGGGTAGAGTGGTTCTATCTATTTTTTAAGGGAAAAGGAAAAGAATTTTTGCCAGGATATGTACGCAGAAGATGGGAATACTTCCAATAAGATACACCCACAATATCACAAGAAACGACGAGAAGCCCACGATATTGACAGCTCTTTTAATCTGATACGGCTCCGGATTATTGTAATTACCCCCTATGATATGATAACCGAGCTTTTCAAGCCTGACACGCAGTGCGCCTGAAACAGCCGACATCGACCAGCCCGAATTCGGCGAAGCTGTCTTATTATGGTCACGGACACAGGTTCTCACTGCACTGACGGGTTCACCAAATAAAACCGCTGCTATTGAAATGAACACTAACGACAAACGCGCAGGCACAAAGTTCGCAAGGTCATCAAGCTTTGCAGATGCAAAGCCCAGTTCAATAAAAGGTTCTTTTCTGTAGCCCACCATCGAGTCAAGTGTATTGATTATGCGGTAGGCAAGTGCACCTGGAAGTCCGAATAGCAAAAAATAAAAAAGTGGTGAAAGTATGCCATCAACAAAGCTTTCAGCCACAGATTCGATAACTGCTGAAGCTGATTGCTGTGTATTTAATTTAGCTGTATCCCTGCCTACAAAGGTCTTTAAGTCGCTTCGCACCTTTTCGATCCTGTCTTTATCAAGGTCTTTTTTAATATTGAGGGCTGAAGACAGGAGCATGCGTATGGAAAAACTGGATTTTAAGAAAAAAGCTGCAATTATTAAACTTAGAATGCCAGTTCCAGACAAAACTACTGCCAATCCTGCAAGTATAGCTATGCCCACACAAAAAACAGCAATAAAAAACCCATACATCTTCCTGTGGCTAAGAGGTGCATGCTCTGTCAGAAAGGTAATCAGCTTCCCCATCCACACCACAGGATGGATAAAAGCGGGCGGCTCTCCAATCAGAATATCAAACAGGACTGCAAGGAGCAGAACCTCAAGCCAGAAATTCAGGATGGTCATAATCTCGAAATTAAGAATTCATTTTAACAATGTTTTCACCATATTGAAATTATCTTAAGATAACCTTGAGGAGTTGACATTTATCTCTACCGATAGCTATTTTTATTTGATCATTATAACACAACCGGCTTATATAAGTTGCCTTATTACTTTTAAGTTGAGCCTCCGGCAAATTCACCATTTTTCCTTATTTTCTAATTTTACGAAATTTCTAAGAGCGTGTCTGAAAATTAGATATAGTATGACAGATAGATTGTTCTGATATGACAGAACAAAGCAAAAGGATGCCATACCAGACAGATTTATCAGATTCAGAATGGCAAAAGATAGAGCATTGTATT
>JAWOKW010000329.1:0-10497 GCA_033854095.1 Candidatus Methanoperedens sp.
AGAGGAGAAGCCACAGAAGAAAGCGACATAGACGTGCTAATCGTAGGCGATATCACACTTGATGAGCTTATAGACATTTCATTTCCCCTGCTCCTTAAATACGGCGTCTACATCTCACCGCATGTCATGACAAGTGAACACCTCAGCCATCTCGATAGAGAAGGTTATGGATTTATCAAGAATGTGAAGAAGGAAGGAAGGGTCATTTATGCCTGAATACGAGGATTATCTTGTGCGCGCTGAGGAAGCCCTCGCTTCAGCGCAGGATATGTATGAACAAAAAACAAAAAGCTCTGCATGAATTCCTAAAAGCAGCCCAACAAAAGCAGGGCTCTAAAATAGAGAAAATCATTCTTTTCGGAAGCATGGCAAGAGGGGAAGCCACAGAAGAAAGTGATATAGACATACTTGTCATCACCAGCGAAAATAGATTTGAAATGCAGAGAAACCTTTCTGATATAGCTGTTGATATATTGCTTGATACAGGCGAATACATTTCAGCAAAAGCGGTATCAATTGAAGAATATTCCTTCATGAAAAAGATAAACACAGGGTTTTACCAGAACATAGCTAAAGAAGGTGTCGCAGTTGGATGAAGCTGAGCTGCTTATAGAGGAAGCAGAATCTAAACTTGAGTCTGCAAAGCTCCTTTATGAAAATGGCAGACACGGTGATGCAATAAGCAGAGCTTACTACAGCATGCATTATGCTGCGAGGGCACTGCTCAGCACTAAAAACATCTTCCCGAAAACACATAAAGGAGCACTGCAAAAGAAAGCAGGGAAAGAGCAGATTACGGGGCAGGGTATGAATTCACGGAAGAAGAGGCGGAAGGCATAATAGAGTATGCTGAAAGATTTCTTGAGAGGATTAAGAAAGCACTAACAGACTTGCAGTATCCAATCACGTAACGGAATTCAACACTCTGACGCCCTCCTTTGCTTCGCACAGGTAAGAAAAGGCGCATTGAAAGACCTCACTTGCTTCTTATATCTTTTCCTCTTCTACTCGGAACTATTTCAAGCTCACCGCCCGAAAACTGTGATTTTAATGGGTCTTTGCCTGATGCGGTTTGCAATCTGTCAAGCATCGCTGCCAGCGCTGCAACCTCTGAGTGAGGCTGATTTCCAACAGCAACATTCCAGTCAGCAAGCTCGTATATCTCAGGCGGGACCTTTTCAGCTCCTACAACGAGCAAAAGATTATCGCATACGATTTCATTGAGCACATCAGGAAGGTTGATACCGTACATAGTGAGATGTGCCACTTTTCCGCCTGCTTCTTTCCATTTTAGTATCTCTTTTTTCCAGTTTGAAATCCTTTTAACATAGAATGAGCCGCCCCACCGCTCTGTCACCTCGCTTATGCTTTTTTCTATACCGCTGTCATCCGAAACAAGGAGCATACCTTCAGCTCCGAAAGCGCGCGCTGTAAGACCCACATGGGTTGTGATCCGCTGGTCTCTCTGGACGCGGTGACCAAGTCGTAATATAACGAACCTCATATTTATATGTAAATCGTCTCCCCATTTGCAGGCGCGGTCGATTCCACGCCGAGTTCTTCCTTTATCCAGTTCGCAAAGCCTTCAGTATTATCCCCATGCACAGGAAAAACCTTTTGTGTGCCGTTATCGCAGAATCTTTTAACTACATCTTTTAACTGCTCATCTCCGCAGTGCGCAGAGAAATCATACAGTTCAAGCCTGCAATTAAGGTGGATTATTTCATTCCTGTCCTCGATATAGCCCTGCTCAAGCGCTTTTCTTCCATTTGTCCCTTCTGCCTGATAACCTGTGAGATGGACCTTTGATCTCGGATCATCGTAAATCTCGCGGAGATAATACATCACTGGCCCGCCATTCAGCATCCCTGCGCTTGTCACGATGATCGAGGGCTGCTGGATTATCTCCTCGCGCTCTTCTGGCTTTACGATATTCGAACCTGTGAATATTTTTTCAAGCCTGGTTATGTCCCGCACGTATTCAGGCGATCTTTTTATGATATTAAATACATCAACTCCCATACCATCGACATAAGCATGAAGTCCATACTTTTTCAGGATCAGCAGGATTTCCTGTGTTCTACCTATACTGAAGGCAGGAATTATTGCTTTCCCACCTGAATCAAGCGTCTCTTTTATCGATTCAATGAACCTCTCTTCAAGCATCTTGCGAGGAGTATGGTTTTTTCCAAAATATGTACTCTCTATCAGAAGTATATCGCTCTGTGGATACTGCATATCAGCCCCATCATGGAGTTCGGTGCTGAGAGTGTTTATATCTCCTGTATAAAACAGGCTCTGTTTGTCTTTTTCAAGGTATATTGAAGAAGAACCAGGGATATGTCCTGCATCATAAAAACATGCCGTAAAACCGCATGTCTGGAATTCCTGTCTGTAAGTTATCGCGCTCACACGTCTCTCGAACTCAGAGATCTCTTCGTTATAATATGGTATAACATGCCCTTTATTTTCTGCAATCTTGAGAGTGTCCCTTGCAAGGAGCGCACACAAGCGGGCTGTGAGGTTTGTCGAATATATTGCAGGTTCGATGTCCATAAGATTGGGCACAAGTCCACAGTGATCAAGATGTCCGTGAGAGATGAGCACCGCCCTTGGACGAAGTCCATTCAATGGGTATGAAGGCGGATCAGTGGGTTTTATCCCGTAATCAAGAAGAACCTCCTCATTTACCAGTATCGCAGACCTTCCTACTTCTCTTGCTCCGCCTAAAAATCGTAGATTAATGTTATCGCCTATTATTATAACGATATTTTATTAAACATAAAATTATTCAATACAATCTTTACAATATCCCTCTGGTCTTCCCTGAGGGAATAAACATTATGTCCCCTTTTCAAATATATTCGCAGAATCCCAAGTCTTGTATGCATCTGCCCGACCATAGCAGATACACCTCTATAGTTAACATTAAAACCCTGCCTTTTAAGATAATCGTAAACTTCGCATGTGGTATAGCTCTTAGCCTGTAAAAAGAGATTCAGGAGACATTTTCTGATACCAATCTTGTCCTTTGTAAGGAACTTCATCAGCCTGGTTTTTGCCCTTTCAGCCGTCGTAGAATCACCAGATATTATATGTACAATTGCTTCATAAATCTATCTTTGCTGCGAATCTTATTTATAGAAACATACTGATAAGAGATTATAATGCTTACACTTATAATATGTATCGACAGGGATAATGACCTTGGGGAAAAAGCAGATGTTTCAAGCCCGATAATAGGCAGATCTGCGAACATTGAAGCTGCTGTCAGGCTGGCTTCCAGCGACCCTGAGGATTCAGACACCAACACCATTTTCGGTGGAATAAACCTGTATGACAAACTAACTGCTGAAGGAGATAATGTTGAGATAGTCTCTATAGCAGGGGATAAGAAAGTGGGAATTCCTGCGGACAGAAAAATTTCGGAGCAGCTTGAGAGGATACTCGAACAGTTAAAACCGCAAAGGGCAATCCTTGTCTCGGATGGGGCAGAAGATGAATCAGTCCTGCCTATCATACAGTCCAGGATAAAAGTGGATTCTGTGCGCAGGGTAATTGTCAAACAGCACGAGAACTTAGAAAGCACATATTATATAATCAAAGAAGCCTTTAACGACCCAAAAATATCGCATACCTTTTTCATGCCAATTGGTCTTGCGTTTATGATATATGCTATTTCATTATATCTTGGGTATCCTGAAGTTGCTGTCATTTCCATCACAGGAGCGATAGGGGCTTATATGCTCTTCCGCGGTACAGGTCTTGACGATGCACTTAGCGATTTCAAAGATTCCATGACGAATTCCCTTCAAGGCGGCAAGATCACGTTTGTGATGTACCTTGCAGCCATAATACTATCTCTCATTGGAACGATCCAGGGAATAATTGAGCTGTGGAATTATTACGACAAGAGTATCTGGTCAGGCTTGTTGATACTGCTTATGGTCTTTGTAAATGCATCCATCTGGTGGTATGTCACAGCAGGTGTCTTGATCAGCGGAGGAAAAGTAGTGGATATGCACTTATCAAACGAAAAAATCGGCAAGCATTGGGCACATCCATTCTTTATAATAGCAGGCGGTATTTTATTCTGGGCAGGCAGCACCTATATCTTAGTCATAAGTGGGGCGCTTGACAGTTATCCTCTTGTTGATAATGGTCGCCAGTTTTTACTTTCAACGATACTTGGAGCGATTGCAGTAGCAGCAGTCGGAGTACAGCTTTCCACAAAATCATCAAGCGCTGGAGAGAGCTAATAGCCGTTATGCTTTTCTACAGCCTCATCAAGCGTCATTTCCCCTTTCGCGACTGCCCTGGCAAGAAATCGCGGGATTGTCATGCGCCCGTTTGAATGTTCTCTACTGTGCTCCTGGATGACACGCACCTCACCAGCCGAAGGCTCTATGAACTGCTTCCCCACGTTTTTTCCCTGTATCCCTGCGATATTTATTGCTGCGATTATGTCGGATATCACCTGACCGTGTACACCTTTTCCAAGATGCGGGGTTGTGCCTGTCTCATCAACCATTTCTACAGCAAGTCCAAGGTCAAGAATGTCGTTAATGAGCCTTGAGCGGATGAGCCTTGCCCCATGCCCTATTCTGACAATGATTTTTTTATCTTTATATTCATGCATAATCCGCTTTATCAGAGGGCATACATCGCCTACGGATACATGATGAACAGATACGGTTTTATTGTTCCCTATTACAGCCATGCCTGGATATTTTCCGGGATCTATCCCTATTATGATCTGCTCAAAATCCTCTCCAAATAGCAGAGAAATAGCTTTATCGATTGTCGCCTGGGGCTTATCAGCTATAAGCAGCCTGTCACGGCGAAAATCTATATTACAGGCTTCATCCTCAGTAGTAATAATCACACCAACATGGGGAGGAATGGGCTGGGATGGGTTAAGGACAAGTATATTCAGCCTGCGAGAGCGGGACTCCTCAATAATAGAGTGATACACTGCAAAGTCGTCTGTTACAAGGGCTATCCTCTTATTCCTTTAAAGCCCTCCGTTATGGTGTTTTCTGGGTCGCAATTATATTATATATTATAATCATAGGTATATTACTCTTTTCATACCAACAAGGACGTTCCTGATGTTCCCCCAGCCTGCATGCCCTTATGGCTGAAGTAAGGACATGGCCATCAATAATCTTCTATTTATTTAGCGTCTCTGCTTATGGATGAAAACTCACTACCTTAAAAGGTGCAGACTGTCCAAACAACCCACCTAAAGTAGTCTAACAATATATGAACAGTTCACTATATATGTTCATCGCAATAAAAATATGATACTTATCATTATGATTACTTAGCAACATTGCCTAAATAAAGCAATGGCTTTAAATATTAGGAGGTTTCATGTTTATTTAAAAGAATTCACAACAAGGTTGAGGGAGTCCGGTGACATTAAATTGCAAAATTTGGGTTAGCACATATCTGGAATTAGCCGCTGGTGAGACCTATCTATAGGTTTTTCAATGGAATTTTTACACGCTCATTGGCTTCTCCTGCTAAATGTGAGTGTCTTGGAACCTATATAAATAAAAAGGAGTATAAACATGACTAAAGTAAAGAAAAAATTAGGAAGCAAAGTGGCATTGCCAATAATGGTGCTAACTGCAGTGCTTGGATTGTTATCCATAGCTGCACCAGTACAAGCAATTACCCACTTAGGTATCTTTGAACTTGATGGCAACGCCATCGATGACCAGCACATAGCTACGATAGATGACTGGAGTGACCTTTTTGGGACATTGATTCCTCCCAATCACCCTGACAACGCAAAAGCCAAAGAATTCGTACCGGACAGCCTCATCCCGGATCAAATTTTCACACAGGGCTCGAAGGATACTAACAACATCAACACCTGGCGCTGGACAAATGGCACTGTGCCAGATAAAAATGAAATTGCCGATGCATATGCTGGGGCTTATTCAAATAACGGCAGTCTAATCCTGTACTATGGTGATGATAGATTTGCCTTTAATGGTGATAACAACGTGGGCTTCTGGTTCTTCAAGAACCAAATAACATTGAATCCTAATGGCACCTTCAATGGCATCCACGCTGATGGTGATTTGTTCGTTTTTAGTCAATTCACACAAGGCGGCAGTATCAGCAGTATCCAGGTCTATAAGTGGAATGCAAGTATAGGAACTACTCAGCTATTAAGGAGTTTCGCTGCATGTCCGCCTGGATTTGCTCCGAACAACACCTCAGTTTGTGCAATTGTGAATACTGTCGATACACCTTCACCCTGGAACTATACACCCAAGTTCGGCACGCAAAATATTTTCCCAGTTGCGACCTTCTTCGAAGGGACCCTGAACGTTTCAGATTTAATTCCAGATGCGGGTTGCTTCTCAAGTTTCATGGCTAATACGCGTGCTTCACAGTCATTCGGCGCTGAGCTCAAGGACTTTGCTCTGGGAGATTTCAATCTATGCAGGGTAGCTGTGAACAAGACCGGCGATACGATATCCAAGGCTGGCGATGATGTCACCTATAACTTCAATATCACTAACACTGGTGTGGTGACCCTTTATCTGCAAAGCGTTATCGATACCCTGCTGAATGGGCTGACGGGTACTGCCAGTGCTGCTGGCTGCGGTATTCTGGCTCCAGATGCATCCTGCAGCTTCACTGCAAGCAGAACCGTACAGCCCACCGACCCTGACCCGCTGCCCAATACGGTGACGGTTGACTACAGAGGCACGGCTAGTTTGACTGGAACAGCAGTCACAGCCTCAGACAGCCACAGCGTGGATCTTGTGCATCCCAACATTACGGTCACGAAGACAGCTAACAATACCATATCCAAGGCCGGAGATGCTCTGACCTACACAATAACAGTGACAAACACTGGCGATGTTGATTTGAACACGAACAGCGTTAGCGATTCGCTGCTTGGAGATATTTCAGCATCCTTTGGAGCTGCCTTAGCTGCTGGAGCTTCTGAAACAAAGACCTTTGATTACATTGTGAAAGCATCTGACCCGGATCCGCTGAACAATACAGTTACTGTTCATTACAGCGTGACAAGTCTCCCGAATGACGTCACTGCTCAAGCCTCTGCAACAGTGGACCTTGTTCATCCTGACATGACACTTACTAAGACTGCTAATCCCACATCGGGAAGTGTCGGCACTGTGATCACCTATACGATGGTCATCACAAATACTGGGGATGTCCAGCTAAATAGAGTCAGTGTTATAGACACTCTGATGGGCGATATCTCAAGCGATTTCCCAGCAACCTTAGCACCAAGCGAGTCAGCCACCGTAACCAAGACAAGAGCAATTCAGGTTGGTGATACGAGTCCAGTTAATAATACGGTTACTGCAATCTATCAGGTAAACGATCTAACAAATCAGCTCACACGAGAGGCTAGT
Organism: Candidatus Methanoperedens sp.; assembly: GCA_033854095.1. Lineage (GTDB taxonomy): Archaea > Halobacteriota > Methanosarcinia > Methanosarcinales > Methanoperedenaceae > Methanoperedens. Next base: position 7,410 of record JAWOKW010000329.1, read on the forward strand.
GCCAGCGTAACAATACCTAACGAGGGCTGCACACCAGGATTCTGGAAGAATCACCCAAGCCTGTGGGATCAACCGACAGATGCTGTATCTGCGAACCTTTCAAACGCAGTTACAGCAGCAGGATACGGCCCCAGTAATGGAACGACAAGTGCGCTCTTTAAGGATACCTTCGGTCTCACAGATGCGCAGATGAGTGCTGCAGGCCTTGACTCGAACCTTACACTGCTGCAGGCTATAAACCTAGGCGGCGGTGGCTTCGAGAAGCTGGCAAGGCATGGAGTTGCAGGTGCGCTCAGCGCAGCATCTGGAATTAACTATCCTTACACGACAACTCAGGTGTTGACAATGGTTCACGATGCAGTCGTCACCCTCACGCCAGAACCAACTGCGACAAACCTAGCGAATGCAAACAATTTACAGTGCCCGCTGGGCTAGAAGATTCGTAAAGTTTGACAAGGAGGAACAAGCTCCTCCTCCTTTATTTTTTAGAAATTGATTTAATTATCTCAAAATAACTTGAAATTTACTGCAGCAAGTCTGTGGACATTTTACTTAGTTTACAGAACCCCGTTCCCAGGAATGAATCTCCCTCGCCCCCTTTTTGCAATGATCTCCCCTTCTTCCATGACTATATCCCCCCGTGAGATGGTCATCTGAGGGAACATCCCTTCCATACCTTCATACGGCGTCCATCCTGCTCTGCTGTGCAGTTTTTCCCTGCGGATTTCCCGCACTTTACCTGCGATGAGAATATCTGCGTCATAACCTGGTGCAAGCACTCCTTTTTTAAGGCTGAATATCCTTGCAGGGTTCTGGCTTGTGACCTCAATCAGGCGCTTCAAGGTGAGAAGATTTCGTTTAACAGCCATCAGCACAAGAGGCATCATGGTCTCCACACCAGGCACACCTGCTGGTGCATTCCATATATCTGTCATTTTTTCATGTTCAAGGTGCGGTGCATGGTCTGAGGCAATGACATCAATAGTCCCATCATTCAAGCCAGCCCAGAGGCTTTGCTGGTCATAAAAATCACGCAGAGGCGGATTCATTTTTCCAAGCGTCCCAAGGCGCTTCCAGTCTTTTGTTGAAAGAAAAAGATGATGAGGCGTTACTTCGCATGTTATGTTCTGAGATTTATTTTTCTTTATGATTTCAAGGCTTTCACTGGCACTGATATGGCAGAAATGGAGTTTTGTGTTAGAAGCGAGTTTGATAGCGCTCTCCACTGCAATTTTTTCTGATAATGGCGGGCGCGAGCCTGAATAAGATGCTGGCTCGGTTTTTCCTTTCAGCAGGTGGACGAACTTTTTTCTTGTCCCCTCATCCTCAGCATGAATGCATGCGACTGCTCCGAGGTCTCCTATAACATCAAGCGCATCTTTCAGTACACTGTCGCTCACATTCAATGAGGCTGTGGATTCTGCCATGAATACCTCACCGAATGCACATGCTCCGAGTTCCCACAGTTCTTTTAAGTATTTCAGATTGCTGGTTACGCCGGCATTTATTCCATAATCGATGATGGACTTTTTTGCTTCTTTTTGCTTTATCTTAAAGGATTCAGGGTCTATAGTCGGTGGAATCGTGTTGGGATGGTCTATTACTGCAGTTACGCCTCCTGCGGCGGCTGCACATGAACCTGTGTACCAGTCTTCCTTATACGTCATACCAGGGTCTCGAAAATGCACATGAACGTCTATCGCTCCTGGAAGGACAAGCGCATTTTTTGCATCTATTACCTGATTGACAGCTTCTGTTACGATGATTTTCCCAAGCTTTGAGATAATACCGTTATCTATTGCTAATTCAGCTGACTGGATAGAATCGCCAGTAAGAATTCTGGCATTCCTGATTATGATGTCTGGCATAATTGATGCTTATTAATTTTATCCATATACCCCGTTTTCTTTATATATTCTGCATATTTCAGGAATCAAGGAAGTTTCTGGACATTTCGGGTAGAAATAGTTATTAGTAAATAATACCAAATATGTTCGTAAAGCTTCACGGGTAAGTTTCAAGGAGTGGTCATGATAGAAACTAAAAATATCGGACTGAGAGGCATTCCAGTGGCTGATACAAAAATCAGTTACATAGATGGAGTGAAAGGCAAACTGGTCTACAGAGGTTATTACATTGAGGAACTGGCAAAGTATTCGACCTTTGAAGAAGTCATCTATTTGCTGCTTTATGAGACCCTTCCGACTAAAAAGGAGCTTGAGATATTCAGGGATATATTAACTTCGCAAAGACAGCTTCCAGTCGGGGTAATTCGTCATCTAAAAAATAGAAAAAAAACGGCTCATCCTATGGATGTGCTCCAGTCTGTTATACCCATGCTTTCGGATTTTGATAAAGAGGCAAGAGTCGAGACCAAAGCTGCCAACATAGAGAAATCGCTCAGGCTCACTGCCAAAATAGCAACGCTGGTCGCTTACTGGGACAGAATCAGGAAGAATCTTGATATTAAGAAGCCAGATGAAAGATTGGGACATGCAGCGAACTTTTTATACATGCTGAATGGAAATGTTGATGCTGAGACTGCAAGAGATTTTGATGTCTGCCTCATACTTCATGCCGAGCATTCCTTTAATGCATCCACCTTTGCAGCCAGAGAAGTGGCTTCGACCAGAGCCAGTATGTACGCATGCGCTGGCGCTGCGCTTGCTGCGCTTTCGGGCGAACTGCACGGCGGTGCAAATGCCGAGGTAATGAAGAACCTTTTTGAAATCGGTGATATTAATAAAGTAGAGAAATGGGTAAGTGCGAAATTAGATGCTGGAGAACGCATCATGGGCATGGGTCATGCTGTCTATAAGACGATAGACCCAAGGGCAGTGGTGCTTGCAGAGATCTCAGAAAAACTGGCAGAAAGAACTGGGAATATGAAATGGTTTGAAATATCTAAAAAATTGGAAAGTATAACACAGGAAGAGTTTAAAAAACGAAAAGGAAAGGAAATATATCCGAATGTGGATTTTTACAGTCCTTCTGTTTACTGCGTTATGAGAATTGATCCTGACCTGTTCACTCCGGTATTTGCTACTTCAAGAATCTCGGGTTGGTGCGCGCATGTTATAGAGGAAAA
>JAWOKW010000330.1:0-3892 GCA_033854095.1 Candidatus Methanoperedens sp.
CAGATTACCAACAATATTCTAAGTTAGAGCGAATGTATAAAGCCTCTTCTAACTATGGTATGAAAACACTCCTCCACCAAAAGAGCATAGCCTGTGAGCTGATACTTATGGTTTCTATAAGCTCTGCCGCTATCAGAAAATCCGTATTTGTACTCAACAGGTATGTATTCCTTATCTGTTTTAATTAAATAATCAAGAATTCCGTTAAGCTTGAGCCTCTTGCTCTCTATATAGGTCTTCAATATTTTTTCAGCAGAATCGAGGGCTTTATCATAGAACAAAGCTCCTTTCCTTCTTTTCTCTTTAGCTGTAATGTCCTCATGCTTCTCTTTTCCTTCCTCAAGCTTGGTATCCTTGAATTTCGGCACATGAAGAACATGCTCATAATACACTACCTTGGGACAGAAAAAGTACTGTTTCAGATCACTGACCGTGATCATAAAATCATTTCCTCTTCAAGGCTGTAGTTTCCTCCTATGCTATCTCTCCATCCAAAGCACTTGCTGCAGAGAGGATAGATCTGTATATTTCCGAATTCATCTCCAAGCAATTTTTCCAGTTTTATTTTAAGCTTGTCCCTTGAGTTCAGGTTCAGCTCTCCAAGAAATGCGCTCTTCTGCACACGCTGACAGCCGAAATCTTTTAGAGTTGTGGCTATTTTATTTCTGAGGCTGTCGCTGGTTATGTCGTATATTATCAGTGTTTCCAATTATATCCCTATCAAGGTTATTGTGCTAATTTTATAAAAAGGTTATCCTCAACATCTGGAAAACTTTAGCAATAACTTTAAATTTGTTGAATTACAAGTATATACTCATAATGAAATTTTTCAACAGAAAGCAGGAACTGGAATTCTTACAAAGAAAATACGAATCTGAAGAAGCAGAATTTATTGTGCTCTATGGACGAAGAAGAATCGGGAAAACGGAGCTTTTGAACGAGTTTTCAAAGAATAAAAAAGTACTGTATTTTCTTGGCAGAATAGAATCAAAAGAAGATACCCTCCGCAGATTCAATCTGATATTGATGGAATTTTTCAACGATATTTCACTTGCACGTTCGCCCCTCAATGGATGGGATGATTTCTTTCTCTATCTTGCAGAAAAAGGGAAAGAAAGACTTGTTTTGATCATTGACGAGTTCCCTTTTATTATCGAAAAATTCCCCGAAATACTATCTGTGCTGCAGGACAAGTGGGACTTCATGCTTAAAAAAAGCAAAATAATGCTTGTGCTCTGTGGCTCTTCAATCAGCATGATGGAAAAATATGTACTGGACTACAAAAGCCCAATCTACGGGAGGCGCACAGGACAGTGGATGGTGGATCGACTGAATATAGTTCATCTCAAAGAATTTTTTCCGCAGTATGCCTTTGAAGACATCTTAACTGTATATTCTGTAATAGATGCTATACCAGGCTACCTGGTCAAATTTGACAGCAGCCTATCTGTGTGGGAAAATATTGAAAGCAGGATACTATCTAAAGGCGAGTTTCTTTACGAAGAGGTTGAGATACTTCTAAGAGAAGAGCTTCGTGACCCTTCAAACTACATGTCGATATTATCCGCAGTTGCAGGCGGATTGACAAGTTTTAATGAGATATATAATAAAACCAGATTGGATAAAAGCTTTTTATCAAAATACCTTTTTGTTCTTGAAAAACTTGGTATAATCTATAAAAACCAGCCTGTTACATTGAGTTTTAAAGGAAAATTGAAGGCAATAGGTGCACGTTACTCGATAAAAGATAATTTCTTTGATTTCTGGTTCAGATTCGTTTATAACAATCTCCCTGAACTTGAAAGAGGCAATTCAACCACTGTTGCAGCGGCAATACAAAAGGAATTTCCTGATTATTTTGGAATAAAATTCGAGAGTGCTGTAATGGAACTTATTCCGCATCTTGACATCTTTCAATACACGAGGATTGGAAAATGGTGGTATAAAGATAAAGAGATCGATATAGTTGCTTTAAATGAAAATACGACAGAGATCCTTTTCTGTGAGTGCAAATGGCAGAATAGAAAAGTGGATGTTGGCGCTTTGAAAGAATTGCTGGATAAAGCAAAGTCTGTGGACTGGAATGGTGATAAGAGAAAAGAGCATTTTATGTTCATCTCGAAGTCGGGTTTTACAGATGAAGCAAAGAAGTTTGCGGATCAGCATGATTTTTTGCTGTTTACATCGGGGGAAATTGAAGAAGCTTTGGCGCACTTCAGGAAATCGTAAATTAACTCTCTGCCATCATGTACCTGGTCGCCCGCCCCTTTCCTGCCTTTCTAATTATCCCGGCTGCAATAAGCACATTCAACCGCTTCACTACACTGACCTTCGACAGACCTGCTTCTTCGGCTATGTCGGTGCTTGCTGTCGATTTCGTTTTCCGCAAAACTCTCAGTATCTTCTGATCAAGTTCATCAAGTTTAATTTCTTTTGCCTTTTTGAAAACAACCTCTGTTCTGTAAGGTTTTAGAATAAACTCCACTTCTGCTACTGGATGCGCTCTGCATGCTTCTTTGATCTTATTTATTCCTGAGCCGTATTTCTCTATGTAGCCCATGTCATACATATATTGCGCCAGAATAGGATTTCTGGGTTTGTGCTGAGGTGCATCTGGAGTGATGCCTGGAGGAAAACTTCCGGGGTTTTTGATCACCATCTTCGATGGAAAGACGAATATCTGCACTTCAGACGGGTCAAAATAATTCCTGTGTATAAGTGCGTTTATAATCGCTTCTCTCAGCGCTTCCATAGGATACTCCATGAACTCTTTCCTCTTCCAGCCTGCCAGTGCTCCACCTAAAACTTTCAGATTCCTTGAGAAGTATTCCTCAAGTTCATCTACCACCTTCCAGATCGTACCTGCGAACTCCCTTGAGTCCGTATATCTTTGCATCTCCTCATTCTCGAACCATACCACCCTTACCTTGGCGTTCGGAATATATTCCTGAGGAGCTTCGGAGAAAAAAAGCAGGCCTGCGTTTCTTTCCTCCCTTCTTTTCTCCAGATATTTCTTAACCAGAGGCAGAGATATTGCTTCAGGAGGTGCGCTGGATGGAAGTTCGTCAAAGAATACTATAGCACTCTCTGCCGCCTTTTCTATCACTTTCTGTGTGGTCAGCTGGCGGTTGTTCCTGCCTATCCTGATGTAGACTATATTACCCAGAGACTGGAGCTTATCTGATGCACTTACATCGATGTGAAAAAGCTCTTTATCGCTAATTCCAATCCGTTTGCTCTATTTTTTCCTCTTTTACACCCACGATATCCCCTCTGTCGCCGATGCCAAGAAGTATATGTCCGCCCATCGTATTTGAAAATGCACATATATCCTTTGCAATTTCCTTGCTAAAACTGGATTTAAATTCCACCTCTTCGCTTTCCCCTTTTTTGAGGAGATCGATCAATTCTTCTATGTTCATTTTATCTGGTTTACGATTTCTTTATATTTAAAGTAATCGTTAATCTAAATCGTAAAATTACAGATTTACGATTTTGTTCATAACATCTTTTATAGCCTCAAATTGAGCTTCTGTATATTTATGTTGCAATCAAAAGACCCTTGTTTTCATCGTATGGGATATCTACAATCCGAATCGTATACTCTTCGCTCCAGTGAACTTTATCCCTCATTTTTTGAAGATAGTTCCATGAAATCGGTACGAGCAAACTTCTTGCTTCGATGGTCGAATTTTCATAAAGCTGTTTAAACTCGTTTTCAAGAGAAGCAGGGAGGACCTCTGTGTTATCAAAAAGTTCATCAAAACGTTCTGCCAGATATTTTTCACTGTTAAACGCCCTCAATGTTTTTAAACACGATGCTCTGAACTCTTCACGATGTCTTGATATCTCAGTTAGATACTCTTCCCTGATATCCAACCCATAAATTTCA
>JAWOKW010000331.1:0-2610 GCA_033854095.1 Candidatus Methanoperedens sp.
CAGACGGAAATAAAACTGCGTATATCACCCGGGGAAATGCATATACTGGAGACACTTCCGGGCAGATGATGAATCCTATGAGGTATACTTCAGGTGTTATTGGTACCGGTCTCGTTGTGATGTCCCAATTCTACAGCCTTCGCAAAAGATTGTTTCGCAAAAGGGGGAAATAATCATACATATTGGTTCAGTTAAGACTTGGCTCAATCTGCATACTTATTTTGGTCTGATTGGCCTTCTTCTGGTTCTGCTTCATGCAGGCCTACCCTTCCAGTTCAGGTATGCTGCTTTCAATGCAGGCACGGTGAGCACATATTTAATGATCATTGCTGTGGTAAGTGGCTTTATCGGCAGGTATCTCTACAGGCTTATGGATGAGAGAGGAAAAAGAATATTCAAGTACTGGCGCAATGTACATGCTCCACTTCTAGGAATACTGTTCTTTTCTATTGCAATACATATAGCAAGACCATAATAGAAGATTATGGATAGTGATAGATTGATGATGAATGACCACAGGCAGCCAAGAACCCAACCCCAAAATCCACGCTGGCCTTGAACTCCTCTCAGCCCTCGGCGCCATCGAGTTAAAGCCTCTCGAAATACGGGATTTGCTCTTTACAATCTGATCACGAAAGACTACAACATAATCGACGAGATCCAGGAGGCTGCCCAGAAAGAGAAGCTTCTGCAACGAACAGAAAAAACTTATTTGATGACTCCGGAAGCATCAGGCCTTCAGTTTGAAAAACCCAGGATCGTAAAGCAGGCAGAAATAAGCACATGCAAACTCTGCAAAAAGAAAATATCCACAGGATATTACGTGGTTTTCAAATCGCAGACCTATGGCGCATATGGATCTTCATGCATCCGGAAAATATACCTCGGCCATTTATTGTGAAGAGCTATTTTAACCATTTAACTTTTTAACTATTACAACATTAAACCATTCAACCAATAGAAATTTAGATCACATCAATCATTTAACTCCCCACATCGGAGGGCATAAATGACAGCGAAAATCATCAGCATCAGCAACCAGAAAGGCGGTGTGGGAAAAACAACAACTGCAGTCAATTTGTCAGCCGGACTTCTCCATGTCGGCAAAGATGTCTTACTCATCGACATGGACCCGCAGGCAAATGCAACGATCAACCTGGTTCCCCAGGATTCTGAGCCTGAACTCACGATAAAAGATGTGTTCTACGGGAAGAAGCTGGCTCAGGCGATCAGCCCGTCAGTTGTGAATGGCCTGGATATCGTTCCATCTGCGCTGAGTTTTGCAGCAATCGAGTCAGAACTTATATCAAAGATCGGGCGTGAACTGATCCTGAAGAAAGCTCTGAATGACAAAATAAAACAGCAGTACGATTTCATTATCATCGACACCCCGCCCGCCCTGGGGATGATCTCAATAAATACGCTCTGTGCTGCCGATGAAGTGATAATCCCGATCCATGAATTCTATGCTCTTGAAGGAGTCACGCAGCTTATGAACGTGATCTCGCAGGTCAGGGAAGACCTGAATCCAGGCCTGAAAGTAAGTGCTGTTCTTCTGACCATGTATGATGAAAGGACAAACCTGGCAAAGGATATCAAAGAAAAGGTGCGGGAAGTCTTCGGCGACATCGTCCTGAATACAACCATTCCCAGGAGTGTCAAGCTGGCAGAGGCGCCGAGCCACAAGCAGACGATTTTCGATTATGCTCCTGAATCAACAGGGGCAAGGGCATATATGGATCTCTCAAATGAATTGATGGACAGGTGGAGGTAATTCAAATGGCATTAGGAAAGACGAGTCTTAAGAAAAACGATAATATCGATGCGCTGCTTGGCAAATCGCCATCATCACCACAGCCCAGGGTCACAGGCACTACGATCAGGGCTGCAAAGCTCACGGATGACGAGGTTGAGAAAATCGACCTGGTCAAGAAAATGCTGAGTACGGATAACACGTCTGAGGCGTTGCGGTGGTGTATCAGGGCTGCCTGGAAGACGCATGGGGACAGGATAAGGGAGATCGTGGAGAAGAAGGAGGCGGTTTTACCGATAAAAATTTAAACTGGTTTAATGGTTAAAGGATTTAATTTTATAAACGCATGCGGTATCTTTCGATACATCCCCTCACCCTGCTTAAAGGACGCAATAAGCAAAGCGAGATTATCCCAGATCGCTAGTGTCTCTTGATACTATCCGATACTTCTTCGGTTTCGTGCCTTCCTGGTAAATTATTCTATTCTTCTCTAGCAGATCATTGATATCATGATAAGCATTACGCATTATCTTTTTCCGATCATGCCCCTCTTTCTCAAATAAATCGCCAATCTCGCTGAGGGTGAACTCTTCTGGCAGGTCGCTTAATTCCTTGATCAGCCTCTGCGCTGGATTCGGTATGGTCTTCTTCTCTGGTTTTGCTGCCCTGGGCTTTGGTTTCATGGGCGGTTTCTTTTCTTCCTTCGAGGGCTTAACTTTCTGAGTTTCCACTTTTAAAATCTGGAAGCTGTCAAAGAATTTATTGATAAGTTCCTGTGTTGCATCTTCCGTTTTCGGAACCAGTTCAAACTCTATTCCGCTATCTTCATCGATTACTCTGTAACCCAGGGGCTTGAT
>JAWOKW010000332.1:0-4514 GCA_033854095.1 Candidatus Methanoperedens sp.
GAAATTTATCCCCACCAATTTTATGCCCAGCCAGATTACCAACAATATTCTAAGTTAGAGCGTTGAAGTTTACGTTTATTGATGCCGAAAAAGTTATAATATCGCAATTAATCAGAGAAGTACGCATCAAATTCCTCAGCACTTTTGAATCTAATGCCTTTCTGTTTCTGGATTTTTTTCAATTTTTTAAGATATTCTGGGTTTACTTCTCTATGAATGTCATTATCAATTTCATTTATTGCTATCTCTATTCGGGTCATCTGCTCCTTTAAAGATGCTACATCATCCACCATTCTTCTTAAAAGTTCTGCTTCTGCCATTTAATTCAATATTATTACGATAAGTAACATATAAAACTTTATTGCTGTCTATCCTCGAACACTACCAATTCTCCACAAAAGCAGGATGAAACTTCCTGTAGCTCTCATGCACCTGCTCAAAATCCTCTCCCACCGTCTCATAATATCGTTCCTTGACCTGCATGCGCTGCTGAACAGCAGATAATTTCCTTGATCCTTCTGCATTGTCGTAATGCCTCTCACCCGCTTCACATGCGGGGCGAGTGATCTTCCAGATTGTCAGTCGTCCCCTTCATATAATTACATCACAACAACTCCAGACGACTTCAGCAATCGATTTTTTTTGAAAAACTTCGTATAACATAAATTATACGCAGTTTTTTATGACATTTTACCAGAAAACAATAGCCAGAGACGATGTAATCTAACTTCAGCTATAACTTGTATAATTGCTTTCATAAATGTAAATCTTTCATCTTCCTCGGACAACCAACCGCTTCAACTATAACCTCACCTGACCGTTTTTATTCGAAACTTATTTACATGAGTATGAATATACCATTAATAGTGGGTGTATTTTTGGATAAATTTCCACACACTAATAGCGGTATTCAGGAGGTCTGTGATGAGCGAAGGCGTCCGAGAATCGGCTAAGAAGCCTGAGGCTTCAAAAGAGGATAGAACGTCAGAGACACGCAAGTCCGATTATTCACAACCTGTAAATTCTTCAATTGATCGCATCCTGTTCCTTCAGAGAACCATTGGCAATCAGGCGGTCGGCCGACTGATAAAATATGGGGCTTTGCAAACTAAACTCAAGATAGGGCAACCTAATGATATCTATGAACAGGAGGCTGATAGGGTAGCTGAGCAGGTGATGCGGATACCTGCACCAGTACAGAGGAAATGCCCAAAATGTGAGACTGAACTGAAAAGGCAGCCTGAAAAAGAGGAAGAAGAGGCAGAGACTCTCCAGGCAAAAGAAGCCTCTAGCCCTACTTCAGAAGTTGTACCAGAATTGGAATGCCGAATCAATTCAATTAAAGGAGGCGGCCGGCCCCTGCCAGAATCGACACGCTCCTTCTTTGAGCCTCGGTTTGGTAGAGATTTCAGCCAGGTGCGTTTACATGCGGATGAAAAAGCGGCAGAATTGGCGCGGGCAGTGAATGCGCGGGCGTTCACGGTGGGCAGAGATGTGGTGTTTGGGGAGGGGGAGTATGCGCCGGGGACCCTAGAAGGGGAAAGGCTTATTTCACATGAATTGACTCATGTGGTGCAACAGCAAATGGGATCGGTCGGAATGGACGTGGTCAGGCGTTTGCCAGATCCTGATTGTGACACTGTTTCCGCAAGGCCACTAACTGGTTCATCGGGAGCCTTCATTCATACGTTTTACACACCATCATTTAAGGGTGCGGGATCTACTATCAACATTGTTGTTTCGGTCGATTATTATTCGTCGCCTCCGCCAGGGGGTCCAGAAGATTTTCGTGTAAGCATCTGGCAATGCCACTTGGTTTGGGATGAGAGTGTTGCCGAGCAATTATCATCGGGGCTGCCCGATACTGTGATGTTGGCCGTGAATCTACCTGATGTAAGTTGGAACACCTATGATGCTTTTTACGTCAAGGTTTACAGCCGAAGCCATCAGAGTATTAGGGTGAATTCTTTTTCCATAACATAGCAGTTATGCCCATAGGAGTTGTACCTATATTAGGAGACTTTCAACTTAGTACCTATCCGAAAAATATAAGAATTGCATTGTAGAGAACTAAGGGATTAATGACAACACGAAAAATCGGACACGACTTCGAGATATCTGATGAATTATGGAAGAAAATAGAACCATTACTACCGCCACCAAAGCCAAAAAAGAAGTCCGGAAGACCAAGAAAGGATGATAGGATAATGATGACTGCCATTTTCTATATTCTTCGAACAGGCTGCCAGTGGAAAGCATTGCCGAGATCATTAGGTGCATCAAGCAATGTGCATGATAGATTTCAGGAATGGAGAAAGGCTGGATTATTTACGTTCTTCAATCATGTCAATAAATTGATAGGAGTAGCTTGCAGCGGAAAACGCAACAATTCGGATATCAGTTAGATATGGACATGGAGAAAGTGATATCATATAACGTTTGCAGAGAACGTGCCCTCAGAATAGCGGTAGAAATACTGGCGCTGATATTATTGCTGGGGAGCAACACAGGTGCTGCAGCACTTCCTAATGAAGAAAAAGCATATTTGCATTTATATGATCAGATGGACAGGTATAAGAATGGAAGCTCTTTAAGGCTGATACAGAGTTATGTGGGTACTTCCATTCAACCGGACGATTACACAGCGTGGGTGTATGATAATGATCTTACATTAATAGCTCTATTAAACAGAAGCACTGCAGAGGATATATCAAGAGCGAAAATTCTTGCCGATTCGTTAATCTGGGTTCAAAACCATGATCAAAATTTTAATGATGGCAGGATAAGGGATGGTTATTGGGCGACCAGTCTTAACGACACATCTGGTAAGAATTCCTCCATCAAAAGTCCAGGTTCTGGCACGGGTAATATGGCTTGGACGATAATTGCCTTTCTTGATTTATATGAGACTACACGAGATGCTAAATATCTAAATGCCGCCGAGCGCTTGGGAGACTGGATAAATAATAGCTATGATGTCCGTGGTGCAGGAGGGTACACTTGTGGCTATGAGGCCAGGAATTGGAAATATGAGCCGTTTAAATGGAAATCCACTGAACACAACATAGATGCCTTTGTTGCGTTTTCAAAACTTTATTCTCTCACCAAAAATGAAACATGGAATGAAAGAGCTTTGCACGCAAAGAATTTTGTGGAATCAATGTGGAATGATAACGAAGGACACTTCTGGGCAGGCACTTTAGACGATGGTGTTACGGTAAACAACCAAACCGTGCCTGTTGATGTAAATACCTGGGGACTTATGGCTCTGGGTGATAAGTATATGAGAGGGATAAGCTGGTCAGAAAGCCATTCGTGTGTGTCAGCAGATGGATTCAAAGGCTTTGATTTTAACGATGACAAGGATGGTATCTGGTTTGAAGGTACTGCCCAAATGGCCATTGCGTATCGAATCCTTGAAGAGGATACAAAGTCTGATTTATATATTGATGAGTTGAGTAAAGCCCAAACTGATGCACAGAACACCAATGGAAAAGGCATTGTGGCAGCATCTCATGATGGAGTAAGTACAGGTTTTGGCGGGGTTTATAATGCCCAACTTCATATAGGGGCCACATCTTGGTATATCTTTGCAGAGAAGGGGTACAATCCTTTGAATCCCACAGCAAGCCCACCAGAAAAAGTTGCAGGATTTGAGATAGTTCTGTCAATAGCTGCACTATCCACAGGATACTTATTTGGGCGAAAAAGAAAATAACGTTTCTCATTGCAGCCTTATTATCGTTGGTAAACCGCCATTTCAGGAAGAATATAATGGTATGCGTTTATTGGTTTTCATAGTTTAAGAGGAGACCATCAACTTAAGAATTTAGCCGACATTCAGGAGGTTCTGATTGATCCTGAGTTTCAGGGTTTCAAGGACTACAAAAATTATATAACTAAAAAAGCATACAGTAGCAATAGGGGAAAAATTTTCGAGGAAAAATTGTAGCCTTTATATAGGCTACAAAGGCAATTGTAAAATCTGACCTGATAGCTGATTTTGCATAAATGTAGCCTATCAAACCCATAAAGTCAGGATTGATGTATCCGATTTTTGTAAAATCCTAAATTCCCAATTTTTTGGCATTATGTGATTTTCTTTATCGCAGCATAGCGGATTTAGCTATACCATAATGCCTAATTAGGCATTATGAAAATTTATCTCATTGCTCGATGCATTGTGAAAGTCAGAACATAGTGCCTAATTTTTCGGGAATTTAGGAAAATCACAACGCATCGAATCATAATCTTTTTTCATAATTACCAGTGTAACAAGTTACAATAGCTCGAATTATTGTTCAACAAACAAACTCTTTGATAAATTCAGGTTCTTTTTGTAATAACGTTATGCAGCGCACGAATTCTATGAAAATTTTGAATTCAGAAATACATCTATGAAAGTTTTTACAAGATATACCAGTGTAACTTTTTACAATAGCATAAGAATCATCTAACCATAATTTCATATCTACATATTGTAACTGTTACAATGGTTCAACTGCCATCGAAAA
>JAWOKW010000333.1:0-7284 GCA_033854095.1 Candidatus Methanoperedens sp.
AGGGCTCTGGCCATAAGATCGTGAAAATGATCGAAGATAGGATGACAGCGATGGGTAACGTGGAATTCGAATACCTCTTCCTGAAGGATGCGAACCTCAAGCCGTGCATCGGCTGCTATAATTGCATAGCAAAGGGTGAGGACAAATGCCCGCTCAAGGATGATCGCGCCGCGATAGAGCAAAAACTGCTGGCGGCGGACGGCTTCATTCTTTCATCGCCCGTGTACATGGGCAGCGTCAGCTGGCTTATGAAAAATTTTATCGACCGGTTCGCCTACCTGAGCCACCGACCCCGATTCCACCGTCAGAAAATGCTGGCAGTGGTGAACACTATGGTCACTGGCACGAAGGGAGCGCTATCGACCCTTAAAATAGCACTGGGATACGATCGAGGCGCCCGGATCGTCCATGAGCTTGCGATAGCGACACCCCCGTGGCCGCAAACAGAACACGCGGTCGCTGAGAAGGAACGGGCAATCGATGTTGTCGCCAAAAAGTTCTACCTGACCTGTCTGGACACATCTCTACCAATGCCGACGTTTAATGGCTATATGGACTTTCTCATTATGCAAAAGTTCAGCCTCGAATGCCGGCAATATCTACCAGCGGACTATACATTTTATAATGGTAAGGTCTACTATTTTGATACGAAAGTAAATCCGATCAAGGCGGCTGCGGCAAAGGTCATCGTTGGAATCTATATATATATGATGAAGGATATTGGTCCGGGTAATGTCTCATGGCATGCGGCTAAGAAGGAAGAAAAATAAAACCCTGAAACTCAGGTTAGCACTTATTGCAGGGTCGCCCCCTTCCTGAGTGGCAAGTTCGATTTCAGTGCCCAGCGATTTCAGCACCCTGTCTCTTATGGTATTTACTTCTTGGCTCGTCCGTATCCTTGGGCGGAGCAGATCGATAGTGAATATTTCCTTTACAGTGCCAGGCCTTGCAGACATAACGACAATCCTGTCTGCAAGATAAACCGCCTCATCCACACTATGGGTGACGAATAAAATCGTTTTATGTTTTTTCTCCCATATTCGAAGCAGTTCAGCCTGCATGTTATTGCGCGTCTGGGCATCCAGCGCCCCGAAGGGTTCATCCATAAGTAGAAGCTTGGGATTATTTATAAGGGCGCGTACAATCGCTATCCTCTGGCGCATCCCGCCTGATAACTCATATGGAAAATTGTTCTCGAACTTTTCAAGATCAAGCAGCCTCAGGTATTCGCGGGCGCTCTCATATCTCTTCTTTTTATCTATCCCGAGCACTTCAAGACCGAATGCGATATTGTCAATCACAGTCCTCCAGGGAAACAGAGAATAATCCTGGAACACCATACCTCTATCCTGTCCTGGCCTCTCAATTCTTGTGCCTTCGAGCAGGATTTCTCCGGCAGTCGGTGTATCCAGTCCTGCTATTATGCGCAAAAGCGTGGTCTTGCCGCAGCCTGAGGGACCCAGAATGCATACGAATTCATCATCTCTGACCTCCAAGCTCACGTTATCAAGTGCCTGGGTCGTACAATCCTTTGAAATAAATGTCTTGGAAACCTTTGTTATAACAAGCATTAATGCCCCCTCCACGATAAAAGAGAGGACTCAAGACCCTTGAATATCCTGTCCATTAAGAAACCGATGAGCCCGATGGTTATCATCCCGACCACGACCCTATCCATGCGCAGTACAGTAGATGAATTGATGATGAAGCTTCCAAGACCATAATCCTGCCCCATCATCTCGGCAGCCACAAGAGACATCCAGCCTATCCCCAGCCCTATCCTGAGCCCTGAGAGTATGTTCGGCATTGAAGCAGGAAGTATGACTTTTGTAAGTATTTGACTGCTGTTAGCGCCCAAGGTAAATGCTGACTCAATAAACAGGGAAGGTACGCTCTTGACACCAGATATGGTGTTGAGCAGTACCGGGAAGAAGGCTCCTATAAAAACTATAAAAGCTGAGGACTCTACCACGCCAGCCTTAAACCATATCATGGCAAAAGGGACCCATGCGATAGGAGGTATCTGACGTATGACATTGGTCAAAGGCTCGACCAGCCGCGTCAGATTGTTCGACCAGCCCATCCCGATGCCCAGTGGAATCCCTGCAAGAGCTGCTATCGCAAACCCTACTATTACCCTCACAATACTCCAGAAGATGTGCTGAAAGAGTGCACCTGTATTTATGAGTTCTGAAAACGACCCAAGCACCGTGTAAAGGGGCGGGATTATATACACAGGATATATCTGTGCTGCTGAGACCGCATACCAGAAGATAAGAAAAACAGATGGTAAGATGAGGTAGTACGTCCATCTAGTGTTCATGTTCAGCCTGTTATTACCTTATCAATGGCAGGGTCATCTTTTACAGTTCCAGGTTCATCATATGGACCTGGATGTGCTTTCTTTATGTATTTCAAATCGAAGATCTGATCTTCGGTCAGGTTATTTGTGGTATAACCCAGGTCTTTTAAGGCATTTACGAACTCCATGGTGCTGTTGATGTATCTTTCATCAGGCAGCGCGCAGTACTTGGGTGAAAACTCTATGGAGGCAAGGGCAGTTTCATTATTTATGCCGAGTTCGGCATTGGCTGCTTTGGCGAGTTCCTCAGGATGGGACATAATGAACAGAGATGCATAGTTGTGCAGTTCTACGAGTCTTTGCACTATGTCGGGATATTCTTTCTCGAATTTGTCAGTTACAACAAGAGCGCAACACGGGTTATACGGCCAGAGTTTCTCAGATGGTATGGCGACATCGCCGTACCCTTTCAACACACCTTCCATCTCAAAAGGAGGCCATACAACGTATGCCTCTATCTGCCCCTCATTCAGCAATGCAGGCAGAGTAGAAGCAACTGGGATATTCTTGATAGTAGCGTTCACCCCAGCTTTTTTGAGTTCAGTTCTGATTATGACATCCTGTATCGAGCCCTTGCCCGGGGCACCGATGGACTTGCCTTCAAACTGTTTGAGAACTGCCTGGATTGTGCCAAGCTCGGTCAGGTTCTTATATCTCTTGCTTCTGGATATCAGGGATGAACCTTCGGAATGTGTCGAGGCGATTACCTTTATCGGGACACCTTTATCTATCCCTATCATCACAGGCGGTATACCCATGAACCCGATGTCAGCTTCTCCCTGGGCAAATGCCTGAGTGATTAAAGGACCGGACTCATATAGCTTATATTCGACAGCATCAACACCTAATTCCCGCTCAAGAGTTTTGTGCTGCTTCAGGACGTATATCGCCTGGCACATGGAGGGAAGGTACCCTATTTTCACTGTAATATTTTCCTTCGGTTTCTCCTGTAGTGTCTCCTGCCTCGGAATATAGACGCTGAGAAGCACTAATACCAACATAAGTGCCAGTAGAATTGCCAGTACCATTTTCTTCATAATTTTACCCACTAAAGCTTAGATGGTATCATTGTATATTTAATTTTTCATTGTCATCTATGAACCGCAGTTCATAGCCAACTACAATGTTAATAGATGGATAAGTTTTCATGGTCCGTTTGCAGTCTATCTTTTTAATTTTAAGAAAAATGATGAAGACAAATCACCTGGAGTTAATGGTTAGACAATAGATTACATCAACTCATCCCCAATTTTCACGTAGTCAACGACCTCGGATTGAAATCCGAAAGGCATCAACGAGAGGATGTTCATGGTTTTAGTATTTGCATCGATTTGTATGAATTTTGATTTTTTTTTCAGGCGCAGGAATTTGAAAAGGATCTTGCCTCAACGTATTAAGTTCACTCGACCTAATATCTCTATTTTACGGTCTTTTTTCATCCTTTTAAGAATAACGCCAAGATTGAATGGGAGTTGTACCATCATAAGTTCCACATATGGAACTTTATCAGTTATTTAGGCATGTATGTATATAAAGAGATGCGTATCTTTTACTTCACAAGCTTTCAAACAGTATATATTATTTTATTATATCATGGAATTTGTTAATTTATGATAAAAGAGAAAAATATTTATAAGTTCATCGCAGCTTGTTTAAAATAATCGGATTATATTATAAAAAGTTCTGTATTTGAAACTTATGACAGTACAATTCCAATAAATAGTCACCGTGTATTTAAATATAAAAACATAGAAAAATTATATTTAGATGAATTTTGTCACAAAGACGGTGTAGTCCAAAGTTTTATATATTATTGATTAAATTGCCTTTAATGCTCATTCAGACGTTCAGTATCTAAAAATCGTAAGGAGAGTATATAAAAATGAATTTAAGAATAAATATAACTGAAAGTAAAAATCTGTATTTGCATGCATATAAAAGCCTGTATCAGCAAGTATATCAGCAGGTATATTATTTAATAGCCTATTTAGCAACTATAGCAAATATATACGTATACATACGTCGCTGTGTAGCTGTTACTGTTGTATTACTTCAGGCATCATGCCAAGCATTACGTCAAAAATTAAGATTATCGATAAAATTAAAAAACAAGGTCATCTACCGCGCTATCCTGTGCATCTTCTTATTAATCCTTACCTTACCGATCCTTTCAAATATAGCAAGTGCAGGCGCGAGTGATCCATTCCGCTTTATCGCTTGGGCTGATACAAAATCTGGAACTTCTATCTTAACAAGCGAGTCCAAAATAGCCAATGGTCTAAACCCAGCTTTTACTATTTATCCGGGTGATCTCTGTGATAGTTTCTCTACTAGTTGTATTACTAGCACTTGGAAAACAGCTTTGAATGGCGGAGGAACTAATAATATGTTTAGTAAAACATTTGTTACCCGCGGAAATCACGACACAGGCGATCTAAGTGGCTGGCAATCTATTTTTGATTTTGCCACTACAGCAGCCACTATCGGTGCCACAAATTACTCAGCGCAAACTGCAGATGCAACATATTCTTTTGATTACGGCAATTCACATTTTGTCGGTATCGATTTGCCAGATGGCGATGTCAGCACTATGTCATCAGCGGAAATAACTTGGTTGGACAATGATCTAACAGCAGCTGAAGGCCGAGGTCTTACGCAGGCTTTTCTATTCTGGCACGGCCCTATCTATTACGTTGATGGACATCCTTCAACACCACCAGCAGCCCTAATAACAGCACTTAATAAACACCCTATTGTTTCTGCATCTTTCCATGGGCATGAACATCTGATTACTTATACACATATCAATAGTTCTCGTATTTCCACCATCACTCATCCATTCGAAGAGTTTATTAGCGGTGCTGCTGGAGCTGATCTTTATACCCCCACAGCAGGCAGGTATGACTATTGGTTAAATGATGGAAGTGGTAGCAGCAAAGATGGTTTCTTGGCAGTGGATGTCTCTGGCAGTAATTTTAATGTTTCAGTATACAATGTCGATAGCTCAGTGGATAAAACTTTTTCCTTTTCCAAAGGTGCAGCCCTTGTATCAACTCCGGCATTTTCTCCTCCGGCAGGAACTTATTCTGGCACTCAAAGTGTCTCTATTTCAACCGCAACATCAGGAGCAACTATCCACTATACAACTAACGGAGCAGCTCCCACTGAATCATCTCCTACATACACAAGCCCGATAACCATCTCATCCAATACAACCTTAAAAGCAGAAGCATGGGAAACTGGGATGAACCCAAGCGCAATCGCAACAGCGATGTACACTACTTATAATCCTGTCCTGACAACAATAACTGTTTCTCCATCAACAGCTTCAATTACTCAAGGCTCGACGCAGGCATTCACAGCACAACCTAAAGACCAAAATGGAAACTCCATGGTAGCCACAGTAACATGGACAAGCAGTAATATGACAGTGGGAACTATTGATCCAGATACTGGCGTATTTAATGCACTTGCTACTGGCACTACCATGGTAAATGCAACCAATGGAAGTATAAATGGAAGTGCGTCTGTAGCCGTAAGTCCAGCAGTATCAGTTCCAACAGTCGATATTTCAGGGTTCAAGATAAATGACATCAATGGCAATGGAATATGGGATCCAGGCGAAACAGGAATTCTTGGTTGGAATATAACTCTTAAGAATATCGCAACGGGTGCAATCATTGCCTCTGCATCGACAAATGCGACAGGTTTCTATAAGTTCATGAACCTTGCAAACGGCACCTATAATGTGACTGAAGAAATGAAATCTGGATGGAATAGTACCAACGCCACCTTCAGGAAGGTTACCATCATGGGCAAGGATGTAAACAATGTAAACTTTACGAACCAGCAAATAACTGCTACTGTGACTTTTGTAGTAACTGACAGTGCAACCAGTTCGGCGATTCAAGGTGCATCTGTTATTTTTGACGGCGGGAATAAAATTACAATCATGACTAATACTGATGCAACTGGAACAGCAATATTCACTAATGTATCTCTCGGAACTCATAATTACGCTGTAAGCATGAAAGGATACAAACGAATTTCTGGCACGGTTAATGTGGCTGCTGATACAAAAGTGTCAGTACAATTGGTAAAATTGAGAGCTCATGTATTCTCAAAGGTGCTATCACGGCAACAAAATTCCAGTAATTACTCAATGAACTACTACCCGACAAGCCGGGTGGTCTTATCTACCCCTTGAACCCACGTTATAAAAGAGTGGTTATATTGGAGGAGCAAAATGACTAAAAAATAGATAACATAATTTCACCTATCGAAGCACGCTTCATTAACACCAAATCACCAGCATCTGCAGGTACGCCGTTGTTGTTAAGATCATATCTGAAATCTGATGGGATTTCACCTATCGAAGCGCGCTTCATCAGCACAAGGTCACCAGCATCTGCTGAATTATCGTTGTTGTTGAGGTCGCCTTTCAACCATAACATCATATTTACTGTTGTATTTCCATCCACAACTATATCTGTTGAATTCATAAAGAACGCCGGCTTTAATGCATTCACTTGGTAACTTCCTGATGCTATGTCTGTAAAGTTGTAGAATCCTGAAGCGTTCGTAGTGGTCGAGGCGACCACGCCGCTTGAGTTTGTAAGGTTAACAATAGCACCTGGTATGCCAGTTGTATTGTTACTATAACTGATATTTCCTGTGATGGAATGAACAGGAGTACCTGACAGCCAGTCATTCTCTTTCATGAACGGATTCGCATTTTTCTCAGCAAGAACCAACCATGCAGTAGCGCCAACATGTACTCTTCGGAAGTAGAGCCAAGGCTGCCCGTCGGACAGATTGAAACCTGTTGTCAATCCATCCCTATTTGCGGCTGGTAATCCTCCTGACTCAAGTTGCGCTGACCTTAAAAAATCAACGACCGCCTGCCCTTTCGATAGTTGTTC
>JAWOKW010000334.1:0-7780 GCA_033854095.1 Candidatus Methanoperedens sp.
TATGTACTCCTGACTTTCGGTTCACTTATCTTTACTGTTACTGGTCTCTATCTACCAGATATATTAAAGCTAAAGGTCGGCAGTATAGAGCTGGAGAAAAAACCTGTGGAGCAGATAACGACACCAAATACTCTTGGAATTAGCAAGTGAACGCAGCGTCTATTTTAATCCCAGCCTGATCAGGTCATCGTCCCTGATTTCTATCAATGATTTCTCTATCAGGCTGATTTCTCTTGGGACCATGGCTTCTGGATTCACAGTAATGATAAGTCGTGAATTATTTATAATTATCAGGTCTATTATAGAGTTTACAAAATTCAAGCTCCTTTCAAACCCATTTAAGGTTATTATATTCTCAAGCCCAAGTAAGAGGATAATAGATTTCTTGTTGTTCTTAATAAATTTGTTTGTTTCTTCATGCATGGCAGTCAGATTAGAAGGATTTATAATGTTCTCTTCACCGCCAGCTGTAGATAACCATACGAACTGTCCTTTGCACTCTTTGAGGTCATATATTTCATTTAGCATGTCAGGATGCACCACTGTCATACAAAGACCGCTGAGCCCGCATCTGGTCATGCTAGAAAATATCGCAATGCTCTTATCATAGCGCTTCTCTTTCAGAATATAGCTGTTCTTTGTCTTTACGAATGAGTCGTATCGACTGATACCTTTTTCTTCAAGCAGTTTGAGCTTTTCCTCAAGTATCTCTTCAGCCTTCTTGCGCTCTGTGACGTCTGCCATGATATGTACCGTCCCTGTTATATTGCCAGTATCATCCAGCAGCGGGTCCACCGTAACATTAAACCACTTCTCTTTCAATGGCAGCATTAAAATTTCTCTTCGCTGCGTCTTCCACATGCGCGTGAGAGGACACTCTTTGATGGGCAAAGATGCACCATGCATGAGTTCATAACATCTGCTGCCGATTATCCTGCTTACAGGCTTTCCTATAAGAGCTGCCATCGCAGTATTGCATCGCAAAATCCTGTACTCTTTATCGAGCAGGCAGATAGCTTCGCTGATGGCGTCAAAAGTAGTCTGCCACTGCTTGGCAGAAGCTAACAGCGCTTCTTGAGCCTCCCTGCGTTCTTTACGCACTGAAGCTTCACGCAGCTCTCGCTCAATTGCTGGAATAAGCCGTGTCAGATTGCCTTTTATGATGTAGTCATGCGCACCTGCTTTCATCGCTTCTACTGCTGTGTCCTCACCTATCTTTCCTGACACGATGATAAAAGGCAAATCAAGCCCACTCTGCCTCAGAAGCCTCAAAGCCTCAAGCCCGGAAAAGTGTGGCATGACATAATCAGATATAACTATATCCCATGCCTTATCTGCGAGTGCAGCGTTCATGGCTTCAGCAGTATCCACGCGTTCGAACATCATCTCATAACCGCCGTGGCGAAGTCGGTGTACAAGCAGCATAGCATCATCTTCTGAGTCTTCTACAATTAACACACGCAGCATATTGCCCTCCTCGGCGGTATCTCTTTTAAAGTTAATTCCTGTAGACCAATGCAGATAGTGTTATCCCCCGCTCACAGCAGGAAGTATCGAGATTTCATCTGAATCTTTTATCTGACTGTTAAGACCGCTGAGGTGCCTTATATCCTCTCCGTTCACATACAGATTGACAAAACGCCGTACTTCGCCTTTGTCAAGGATGCGGCGCTCAAAATCAGTACCGAACTGCTCGACCAATTTATCAAGTACGGCTTTTACAGTCGTATCTCCGAGTTCAAGTGTAGTTTCACGTGTATGTGTTACGTTGCTCAGTGCAGAAGAAAATCTTATTTTAACCATTTTATCACCTTTATGTAAATATAAGGGGGGCTGTTCGCTGTGATGCAGTCTGCTGTGATGCGGTCAGATGTTCGAACTCGCTCAGCATGGGTTTGATTATGGGTGGGCGCTGCAGCGATTTGAGAAGCGTATCCTGGGCTTTAAGACCGTTTCCTGTCACATAGACCACCACACGTTCATCTGGCTGTATATGACCGCTCTCGACCAGTTTCTTTAAGCCTGCCACGGTCGTGCCGCCAGCAGGTTCTGTGAATATGCCTTCTGTTCTCGCGAGAAGATGAATGGCTTCAATGATCTCAGCATCCGTTGGCGAAGCTGCATATCCACCTGAATCAAGGATTGCTTTTTTAGCATAATAGCCATCTGCTGGATTGCCTATTGCAAGGCTGTGCGCCACTGTCTCATAGTTCCTGACAGGTATGATGTCGCTGTTATTCTGGACTGCGCATGAAATGGGCGAGCAGTTAAGTGGCTGTGAACCCGATATCATTACATCAGAGTTATCAACTAAACCTACACGCTCAAGTTCTTTATATCCGCGCGAGATAGCGCACAGGAGCGCACCGCTCGCCATTGGGACAACGACGTGGTCTGGCGCCTGCCAGTTCAACTGTTCAGCGGTCTCATAAGCTAATGTCTTTGAACCTTCTGTATAATAAGGACGGATATTGATATTCACAAAAGCCCAGTCTGGATGTGAGTCAGCCACCTCACTTGCAAGGCGATTTGCGTCGTCATAAGTACCATCTACTGCTATCACATTTGGGCCATAGATGAGCATCTGGACAATCTTGCCAAGTTCTATTGTAGCGGGAATGAATATGTATGCAGGCAATCCTGCTTTTGCTGCGTGCGCGCCTACGGCTGCTGCAAGATTCCCTGTACTTGCACATCCCACGGCTTTGACATCGAATTCGATTGCTTTTGAAATTGCTACTGATGTGACCCTGTCTTTAAAGGAGTTGGTTGGATTCACTGATTCGTCAAGGATATAGAGGTCATCTAACCCAAGCGCAGCGCCAAGCCGTTCTGCATGATGAAGCGTATTGAAACCTGCGCCAAGATCGATGCGTTTTTCTGATTCAAGAGGCAGGAGGTCTGCATATCTCCAGATGGAGT
Organism: Candidatus Methanoperedens sp.; assembly: GCA_033854095.1. Taxonomy (GTDB): domain Archaea; phylum Halobacteriota; class Methanosarcinia; order Methanosarcinales; family Methanoperedenaceae; genus Methanoperedens. The sequence continues at coordinate 2,923 of JAWOKW010000334.1, forward strand.
TCGGGCCGGCTTTGATTTTTTCTCGGCTTATATTATCAGAAATATAATCCCAGTCATAATTGACCTCAAGAGGACCGAAGCACTCATAACAGGTATTCTGGATAACAGCAGGATACTCAGCACCGCATTCCCTGCATTTTAATCCGATGACATGACTCATTGAATTTCACCAGTGCATATAACAACATTACTGTATATAATATTTACCGTGTGAGTCAATAACTCGGAGTAATAAAAATGGACAAGGTCCACATTTAACATAATACTTTTAACCCTCACCAGTAATTAAGAGGATATGAAGTTATTCGGCGTGCTTGGCGACCCTGTATCTCACAGTCTTTCACCTGTAATGCACAACGCAGCGTTCAAAGCGCTGGGGATGGATTGCGAATATCATGCGTTCAGAGTTACCACGGAGAACCTGCGCGACGCGCTCTATGGGGCGCATGCACTTGGATTCGGTGGATTGAACCTTACAATACCTCTGAAGGAAAAAGCCCTTGAAATCGTAAAGCCTGCGGAACTTGCAAGGCATATAGGCGCAGTGAATACTGTTGATTTCAAAAACGGCATCGTGGGCTATAACACAGACGGCATCGGGGCTAAAATGGCACTTATGAGCAGCGGAATCGAAATAAAAGGAAAGAACGTGCTGCTGCTTGGAGCAGGGGGTGCTGCGCGCGCAATCGCTTTCCAGCTCGCTGAAGACGACGCACGTGTTACTATTGCCAACAGGACTATTGAACGTGCAGAAGCTCTGGCAAAGGATGTGGGTAAAAAAGCAAGCGCTTCAGGCATTGATGAGTTAAAAACTCTGCTGGCAAGTTGCGACATTCTCATAAATTCCACAGCTGTAGGCATGTATCCCAGAATAAAAGAGACGCTGGCGACAGCGGACATGATGCATAGCGACCTTGTAGTCTTTGACATCGTCTACAGTCCGATAAACACGCTGCTGCTTCAGGAAGCTAAAAAAGCAGGTGCAAAAACGATTAACGGCGTGATGATGCTTGTGTATCAGGGACGAGAGGCTTTTAAGATATGGACTGGAAGAGACCCGCCTGTTGATGTGATGGAAAGAGCTGTGAGGAATAAATTGGAATGAAAATATTGATCATCGGCGGAACTGGCGAGACAGGCAGGTGGTTCGCTAAATTTTATAAAGAACACGGCTTTGATGTCGTAATATGGGGAATCAACAGGAGAAAAGATATTGCGCAGGCGCTGTGTGTGCAGTTCGCAGATGACCTTGATAGCGAGATAAAAAGCAGCGATATCATCATGATCTCAGTGCCCATCAATATCACAGAGAAGACCATCGCCGAGATAGCCCCTAAAATGACAGCAGGCAGCCTGCTCATGGATATCACATCTATTAAAACAGGCGCTATGGGGGCTATGCTGAAATATACCCCGCTTGATGTTGAGGTGCTTGGGACGCATCCTATGTTCGGACCTTCCATACCAGACATAAGAGGTCAGATAGTGATCTTCACGCCTGGGCGGTGCTCTAAGTGGCTTCCTGTTATCAGAAGCCTGTATGCTGATAACGGAGCGCACATCGAGATAATGGATGCTGTGCAACATGATAAAATGATGGCTGTTGTGCAAGGGCTCACGCACTTTGCTTATATTTCAATCGGCGCGGTTTTCAGGGAGCTTGAATTCGATGTTGCGAACTCAAGGAGGTTCATGAGCCCAATGTATGACATCATGCTTGACCTTGTTGGAAGGATACTGGCTCAGAATCCTTATCTGTATGCCATGATCCAGATGAACCCTGAAGTGGCAAAGGTGCATAAGGCGTATATAGACCAGTGCGACCTGATGGCTGAGATAGTCAGGAACAGGGATATTGAAGGTTTTGTAAGCCTCATGAAAAAAGCTTCTGTACATTTTAAGGACACTGAATCTGCACTAAGGCGGTCAGAGAAACTTATCGGCACCAAAATAGCAGAGCATGAAGAGCTTGTGCGCTCCATAGACAGCGAACATGCGCTCAGGCATATCTATTCTGGCGCAGTGCATTTTGGAGTAATAAAAAAAGTAACTCCAAGGACGGTTTTTTTAGAACGTGGAGGAAAGACGATTGAGCTTTCAATAGAGAACGTAATACTCCTGAACGAACAGGAGTTGCGTGCATGGAAAGCAGCCAACCTGAGGAATGTTACCCGTGATATCTCGGTTTTTATTCCGCACGGCTCTGACCCTGATATCATCAAACAGTTAGTGAGCGGATCAGACGGCGTGGTTCATATGGAGGTCATCGATATTTATAATAAACAGAACGCAACAAGTATTACGTACAGGGTCACGATATTTGGGGATTGTGACGCGGCAGACGTGCAGGAGAATGTTGAGGTTCTTTTTAAGGGAATAGGCTGTAAAATCAGGTAAGGTTTAAGAGAGCACGCAGGATATGAGTAGTACTATGGTTGAAAAAACAAAAATAAGACCAAACCTCAGGGATTTAAAAATCAAAGATGTACTGCATGTCGGAACAGAGGATAAAGGAGAAATCTTTAAAGTAACAAAACTGGGCGAAAACACATATCTCTTTGATGGCGGAGGAGAAGTGATCGAATACGGCAGGGCAGTGATGGCTAAGAATATCTATAGTTTTGCAGAGAAATATAAGGCGGTTTACTGGATAACACATGGATAGACAGTTACTGTATCAACAAAAGTCACTCAAGTAAGATAAACCCATAGAACAGGCTTCTTTCAAGCTCATCCAGCCCTTCAAGGTTATCCTGCTCTATCGTTACTCCATTCAGAGCTTCTAAACCTCCATCTACTTTAGCTGTCTCGTGAATAACTATTGAATTTGCACTTATTTTGCCAAGAATACTGCAATTTCTCCCTATGTTCACATTTTCCTTTGAAACAATGTTCCCGTGGATTGTGCAGCCTGTGCCAGCAGTGACTCTGCCTGCTGTTTTGATACTTCCAAACAGAGTTACATGGTTTCCCATATGAGCCGAACGCGCTCTGATATTGCCAAGCAACCTGCAGTGGTTCCCGATAACGGCATTCGATGTGGTTTTTATCGCTTCAAGATTGATTTTTGTCCTGCCCGGGATTGACATGACTTTGTTTGCAGGCGCATCTTCCGAGAACATCTCTTCAAGCGCCTTCTCAACCTCTTCTTCGCCACCAAGACGCAGCAATGCCATCATATAAAATAATACGAACATCATGATAGGTAGAGGGTTGCGTATGGTCAGCATACCTTTTACATCATAGCCGCCACTGATGTTTACATTGTTCCCTACATCAAGATTGCCTGCAGCGAGTTTTCCATTTACCCTGACGAACTCCCCAAGATACGCATCTGCCTTTGCCATGATATCCCCTGTTATCTCAGACCACATATCTATTCGCACATCGCTCTCTGAGACGATGCTGCCGTTTATTTTTACATGCTCGCCCGCTACCACCATCTTTGCAGTAATGCCAAAGCCAAGCTCTGTCTTATTTCCAACCAATACGTCGCCGTCAACTAAGATTGAATGCTCTTCCATTACAGTATAATCAGGTATTGCCAGTCCTTTTAGCTCGGTTATAACAAAGCCTCAAGCCCAGTATAGTCGCAGGGTACGATAAATCTTAATATCAACAGATCGAATTAATGTTCATGTGCGAACTCAAAGTAATTTTCAAAGGAAAAACTATAATGGAAGACGTTGTGCGTATAACTTCTGATAGAGATTCTATCAAACTTTACAGTATGCTGGGCGAGACTAAAACTATTGCAGGCAGGATAATAGATGTTAATTTAACAAAACAGGAAGCTGTGATAGAATAATAGCATCCAATCTATTTAAGCGATATAACCTGTGCTTCCTCTGTCAAACCCCTCAACGATCTCAAGCCTCATATCATCTGGCTGCCATGCAGCATCAGGGTATACAAGATTCTTGAAGAAATGAGTTGTGTCCTCTGCTATTTTAGTGGCAAGATGCTTTTCACCAAAGACGATTTTTGTAATATCGATGACCATGAGCCTTACATCGTTCTCGTTCAGATACCCAAGGGTATGCAGATATTCATGGAGCAGGATATGGAAGATGTAAGGCTTGTAAAGTTCGGGTCTTGTTTCCTTGATCCTCTCAAGCGGGATTTTGTTCATCACAATCACATTTGAGCCGACAGCATAAAAACCTCCAAAGAATCCCTGCGGGTGATTCCCAAGGTTGGCAAGCCCAAGCATCAAGCCTGCACGGCTCTTTCTCTGGCTCACCCACACAGAAGCCTTCACAACTTCGAATATGTCTGCTAATGTTTTTGCATTTTCCAGTCTTGAATAAAAATTATTTTTTGTTATTCCCATTTAAACCTCGTTTATGATGTTCGTTAGATTACGAACATACATTATTGATAATCATTGATTAAATAGGTTTTGGTCAGAAGAAGCCCATCCACTAAATCCTTATATCCTTCGCATTCTGTTTTTCTACTTTTCTCCTTTTTTTCAGTGGAGAGCCGCATACAGGGCAAACATCACCTTCAGGAAACCGCCGCTTGCACCCGGTACATTGTTTTTCCCACAGCAGCACATCTTTTATCCTTTTCCGCCCCATGACCCTGATCCCAAGCTGGATGGCTGTGTTCTGGACTGCAAAATCATCCGTGACAAGGATTGCCTCCCCTGCTTTTGAATATTCTAAGGCTTTTGCAAGAATATCAATATCTGCGCCAGAAAGCTCTTCGCTGTCTTTTGTAACAGCAGCTTTTGACCTGACTTCATCAATGAAACTTAAAAGTGGGGGCTCAATCTGTGTGTTCATTAATTCCATCGTTGTACGGGCATTTTCGTCTCTTAGCTCTTCAACTACAGAGGGCACTGTTATGACAT
>JAWOKW010000335.1:0-2681 GCA_033854095.1 Candidatus Methanoperedens sp.
AGCTTCCTTCCAACTGCCCGGTAGAAATAACCAAGTTTGGCAGCGCCGCTGTAATGGAAGATGCTTTGCTTTCTAATGAGCAGCACAGCATCACATGCAGGGTGGTTAATGCTGGGGCTTCGCTGCTTTATCTGCGTTTCTCCTGCTATGATATGCCGCAGCCAGGGGATAGTGGTTCTCCTGTCCTGCAAGCAGGGAAAGTAGTAGGAATTCTATCCTCTGTGATGCTGAGCAACTGCATGGGAACAGCGATTTCATCTGATATTCTCCATGGCCTTGCAGATTTATGACTGGAACATAAGCCTCAATTCATTCTCAAGAGGCGCCTTCATGCCTTCGCTGAACCCGTGACCCCCGCTTTCGATCTTATAAAACTTTTTTGGTTCTTTTGCTTTTTGAAAGGTGTTCTCAGCAAGGTCTATTGGAATGATGCTGTCATTTACTGAATGCATCATCACGATTCTGCGCGGTGGGAGCAAACCAAGATATGTATCAGGGTCAATGGAACGATAAAACCTGATAAGGGTCTCGTCACTTATGCTGGCAACCTCGGATTCTGTGTTATAACCGCTCGTGCTGATACCGATGACTCCGACAATAGATGGATCAAGCGCTGTCGCTATGATCGCAAAACGTCCGCCATTGCTTTCTCCAAGAATAGCGATCCTTTTAACATCGATTCTTGAATCCTGCTTTAATACATCAACAGAGCGCAGCGCATCAAATACCATTTTATGTTCTACTGGTTCTTTACCTTCTTTGAAGAGTTCATAATCTGATTTAATATCTACACCGCCGAGGTTGCGCTGCTGGATTCCCAGACTTGCATATCCAAGTTTAGACAAAATATCAGCCAATCCCTGAGTACCTTCCTTTGGGATGGTAGCCCCTGGAAGAAGAACGACTGCAGGCACTTTTTTCTCTGACGATGGGACGCGGAGAAGCCCTTCAACAGTATAATCCTTACTTTCAAAATAAATAGTTTCAAGAGTGTAGTTATCGCCTGATTCTGTCTTAAGCAGTTTAACGTCCACTTTGCCCCTGTCTACAGGATACGAAAGGATGCCGTCTTTGTTCACGCTCCATTGTTCGCTGCCGTGCGGTATCTGTGAATAAGCAACGACCAGAAGCAGAAGAACACCAAGTATAAAGATAATTTTTGAATTGCGGGACTGTTTTTTCTTAATGTTCTGTTGCTTCTTTCTTTGCAGGTGCTCTTTTTTTTCTCGCATATTGATTAAGACATATGCTTAAGAGAATGAAATAATTTACGCAACGTATTTACCAGCGCATTAATTTTTATCAAGATATTCCCCAACGGCTTTCAACATTCTGGAATTTATACTTATACAGGATTTATGATGCGGTTCTAAAAAACCATCTTTAATCAATTCATCGATAGCCTTTTGTACCATATCGCCCCCGATTTTTTTAACCTTCACATCCTGCCTATTAATATAGTTCACTCCCACCATTGTTTTGTTGAGGAAACGTCTGAGGATATGTTTCTTGACCAGCTCTATTTTATCTCTTTGCATTGAAAGAGTTGCGATATAGTTTAAAGACTATAAATCTTTCTATTTAAAGAGTAGGTTTATATATGAATAAGGAGAGAGATAGATATATAATTCATAACATACGAATCAATATGTCACTCGAAAAACTTTTCACAGGCTCAGCAACAGCCAAAATATTAGATATACTCTGGGAATATCAGGATATAGATATAACACTAACAGATATCGCTGATGAGGCTTGTATCCATTATACCACTCTCATGAAAGCGCTGCCGTTGTTGGAAGAACTTGGAATGGTCACAATGACGCGGCAGGTTGGGAATGCCAAACTGTATCAGATAAACAGAGATGATATAATGGTAAAAAAGCTTATAAAATTCTTGAACGAATTGAACTTGCGTTTAGCAAAGCAAGAAGTCGCCAAACAGGGAATGCATGTTCCTGATAAAGAAGTGGTACTGGCATGAAAAGCACAACCAATCATGAACTCGATATAAGAACCATTCCCGATATGTTCGCCGGGATGAAGAGGATTGCAGATGAGGAGGGCTATCGCTTCAACCCTGTAAAAGAAGAGTTAGACGACATCCTTCAGGGTCTGTGGGAGAACGGGCAGAGATACGGCTACCTCTCATGCCCGTGTCGGCTTGCAGGCGGCGCTCTCGCTGATGACATGGATATCATCTGTCCGTGCAACTACAGGGATGCTGATGTGGAAGAATACGGCTGCTGCCTGTGCGTGCTTTATGTGAGCAGCGACTGGGAAACAAGACCACACAGCCCTATCCCTGAACGCCGCCCGCAGGAGTATTATGAAAGAGGTTATCCGAGCATGATTGAACAAAAAGGAGCAGGAGGAAAAGAAATGGCTCAGGTTTACAGATGCACAGTGTGCGGCTACCTCTGTGCACGTGAAGAGCCGCCTGATCTATGCCCCATATGCAGGGCAAAGAAGGAGCGGTTCGAGAAGTTCGAGATAGGATGAAAGTCAATTTTTATCAATCTTTGAAACCCGTTTTCAAAAGTTACCATTCCGTAGAGCATTTCACTATCTGCAGGAGGAAACAACAATACCAATTCAGAAAGAAATTTATGATAAAATTACTCAAGTGTATAAAATCAAAACAGAAAAAGTCTATTACGATATCACTTCATCATATTTTG
>JAWOKW010000336.1:0-21844 GCA_033854095.1 Candidatus Methanoperedens sp.
GAAAGGCGCGCCTCGCCAAGCGCAGCGTCAACAGCCTGACCGCCTGCAAGCGCTTTATAAAATCGTGATGCAAAAATGTTCGCTGAGTCATCCCTGATGCTCTGCTGCATGGCTATGACCGAAGGTATGCCTTTCTTGACAAGAGCACCTGCAGCACTGGAAAAAGAATCTGTGGCTTTTGATATTGCGGTCTGGCAGCCGCTTAACACGATAAGTCTTACATCTCGCCCTGCGAGGAGCTCGGCAAGCTTTGCGCCGTTCATGGTTAGAGATTTATCCCTGCCGTCCTCAAGTAGAAGCACCCCTCCATTTTCTTCATCAAAACCGCCGTGACCTGTATAATGAATGATGTGGGGATTGAATTCAAGAAGAGAATCATGTATCTTTTCAAGGGAAGCCTCATCTTCCCATCTGACCGCAAGCCTGCCATCGTCTATAAGGGGGAGAAGCGCTTTCTTTATTAAACGCTTCTCCCTGACCACGTCAAGCTTCATATCTTCACGAAGGTCAGGCGGGTTTGATATGATCACAAGAACCTTAACAGGGGGCGATATTTTTTGTCTTGATCCTGTTTTCTCCTCCGTCGATGGTACACGTATGAGGACGTTTTCAATTCCTTTGAATAAAAAATCATTTTCATCTGCGAGGTACTCCCAAGGCAGCGATTCAAGGATTGGAGGAAGTTGGAGGCGCAGACAAAAACCACCCTTATGAAGTTTTTCAAATTTTTTTCCTGTATCACTGCTGAGAAGAAGACTATAGAGCTTATTACCATAATTCTTCAAATCAGCTTCAAAACCGGCATCTCCATGACTGATACCATCCATTACTCCTTGCAGTTTTTGTCTTTCTGCCAGATTAAAATTAAAGCTAAACTCATGATGCGCATCGGCACTCAACAAATGAACGTGATACGTTGACTTTGTTTTTTCAACAACCCTTAACTCAATGTTATTCATGGCTCCACAATGAGATTATGTTAAAGTGTTATAAATAACTTGACTTTATTGAAATCAGATAGAACGAAAAATATTGAACTACGTTCCAACTTTAGTATGGATAAAATTGGAATATGCTCCAATTTTAGTAAAATTAAAATACCCGTGAACACAATTTATCATCATGTATGTTGAACGTGAGATAAAAGAGCTATTCAAAAAAGTATCAGGAATTTACAATGTTATAGCACTCGTATGTCCAAGACAGGCAGGAAAAACGACCTTTCTAAAAGAATGCGCTAAAAGGTTTCACTCTTCATACGTCCTCTTCGACGATCCCGATGCAAGAGCATTATTCGAAGAGGACATAAAAAAGTTTGAAAAACAATAACATCTTCTTCTGAAATTATCCTCGCAAAGGAGATTCTTTCATATCTCGTTGGAAGGGTATCCATCCTGAAGTTATAACAGTTCTCACTGCGCGAATTTCTAAAAGCACGCAGTCAAAAGGAGTTGACATCAGGTATCCTTGAAAGAAACATATGGGAACATATGACCTACGGAGGTTACCCAAAAGTCGTGGTAACAGATGATATAGAGATGAAAATAATAATTCTAAAGGACTTATACGAGACCATGCTATTGAAAGACGTTGCAAGAACATTTTCAATCGATGATATACGGACGCTTGAGGATTTAACACGATATTTATCATTAAACATTGGCAATGTGGTCTCCTATGATAGTATATCGCGGGACATTAAAATAACTTTTAAGACTCTCAAAAAATATCTTGACGCTCTGGAAAAGAATTATATCCTTTCAGAGCTGATAAAGCTTGGTTTTTCTCCTAAATACTGGAGATCAAAATCAAAAGCAGAGGTTGATTTCATAGTAGAGGAAGATAATCGCATAATACCAATAGAAGTAAAGTTGCATATTGGGCAGGAAAAGATAGGGAGAAGTCTGCACTCATTTATAGAATCATATAAGCCAAAAAATGCACTTGTAGTCTCATACAGGGGGCCGAAAGGGACTGTGAACATAAACGGCTGCGCAATCGCATTCACGGATGCATTACATATGAAAGATGTGCTGTTGCGGTAATAAAAATGAAATTGTTCTAATAAATCGAAACATTTATGTAATATATGTTCTAATAAATCAGAACATAGCGATTATATGATAATAGACACACTGGCTGAATGGAATCCGTGGTGGAAGGAAAAACATGTTGCAGAGGAGCTTCTTGGAAAAGAAAGAGACGACCTGAACGTACTAAAGAACGCCCTGGATTTCAGGGAAATGAAGCTATTGATAGGAGTAAGACGATGCGGCAAATCAACCCTGTTTTACCAGCTTATCAATCAACTTTTGAATAATAACGTCTCACCACAAGAAATCCTTCTTGTAAATTTTGAAGACGATGTGCTTTCAAAAAAGACTTTAAGAGAGATTTTTGATGCCTATCAGTCCAATCTGAATCCAGATACCAAGCCGTATGTTTTTCTTGATGAAGTGCATAGATGCGCAGAGTGGACGCTCTTCCTGAGAAAACTGTACGATTTGAAAAAGGTAAAACAGATATACATTACAGATTCTTCCTCCAAGTTTGTTAAATCCGAGTACGCGAAATCCCTGACCGGGCGCAACATTAGCCTTTCAGTTTTCCCAATATCTTTCAGAGAATACTTGAGATGGAGAGAACTGAACATATCATTGCCAATTGACAGGGAAGATATTAATAAAATAAAAAAAGAGCTTGTCGATTTTCTGCAATGGGGAGGCTTTCCAGAAGTGTTTTTCAAGATCCCGGCTGCAAAGAAAAAGCTGCTCACTGACTACTTTAGCGACATAATCGACAAAGATATTGTTGAACGCTACAATGTCAGTTACGCCAGAATTAAGCCTCTGGCAGATTTTCTTGTATCAAATGCAACTGCATCATTCAGCCCAAGAAAATATTCAAGAACCTACGGGTTATCTCTTGAAAGCATAAATACGTATGTTGAATATTTTAAAGAAGTATTTCTATTTTTCTTTCTTCCGAGGTTTTCCTATTCAATAGCTGCACAACAATTGAGCTCGAAAAAAGTATATGTCTGCGATCTGGGATTTTTCAACAACACCGGCTTTAAATTCAGCGAAAATATTGGCAAAGCATATGAAAATATAGTATTTATTGAGCTAATGAAAAGGGGAAAAGAACTTTATTACTGGAAAGACAGGCATGAATGTGATTTTCTGGTTAAGGAGGGCTTAAAAATCAGCGACGCCATACAAGTTTGTGCAGAAATTACAGTTGAAAACAAAAAGCGTGAAATCAATGGTCTTACAGAAGCCCTGAACAAATTCGATCTGGTCAGCGGCTTGATCATAACCAGCGATTACGAAACAGAAGAAATTGTTGAAGGTAAAACATTGAAATTTATTCCGTTGTGGAAATGGCTGCTTTCAGGTGCATCATCTGATGTCTTGATATTAAATTAAACTCTAAACCAGATCTGACATACTCTTTTATTAACTCCTCATTTTCAGGAAATACAACTGCCTTGAGTTTTTCATCCTCAATATAAATGAAAGGTTGTTCAAATAATATATTTTTCAAATAAATAATCCTTTTGACCGTTTTGTCATCACAAATCCTGGTACCCCATCGACTTTTGTGCTTCAGGACTCCATCTGTAAGAAAAGGTCTGCTCCGACCGAAATCAACAATCTTTATGCCTATATCTTTAGCTCTTAATATTGAGAAATAATACGCTGCAACTAATGTACCTTCCTTTATAGATTTTTCATCTGATACGCCATTTTTGCGACAATAATAGATATTATTACTTATTTCATTCAAAGAAGCAGATACACGTTCACCATTAAGAGTGATGAACATCAATTCACCATTTCTAAAAATTTTTTCAAAATTGCTAAATTTATCAACAGCAGAATCTCCATACTTTCTTTTTAAATATGGAGAATACATATTTTCATAAAAAAATTTTAGTGCATCAAAATCATTAGAAATTTCATAACTATATTTATGTACTTTTTTCAATTGTTTACTGCTAATTTTAATTGCGTCATCTAAGGGTTTATCAATATCCAGAACCTGATCTACAAGCGGAGGAACTAAAAGTCCTCCGTTTAAGAAGCGTGCAAATGGTCTATACAGTTCTATCAACACTGCATCCTGCTGCTCAGCAAATTTTCTGAGATCCCACAAATAAATTCTTTTTATTTTTGTTATAATTGCGCTCTCATTACATATTTTATCAATAAAATATGGGGTCGTGCCTAAGGACGCTGGTACTACATATAAAATCTTTTTTGTGTCATATGATAGCATGTATACATCGAATGTAATTTCTCTCCACAGCTTAAAAGGTAATTTTGCGACTCTGTCTATATATTGCATCGGTAGTTTCATATTCAAAAACCTCGCAGTTTGTTGATAGTGGACATCAGCTTTATCGCCATTAAATATGCATAAGGTAGCGGATCAATAATAGTTTTCAATATAACGTGCAAGCTGTATATATTGATATTCTTCAATGATATATTTCCAGACATAAACGCTTCAGGTACTGTATACCTGATATTTTTATAATCCATATATCCAGAAAGACTCTTATTTTTCATCATAAGTATTCCCAGATAAGGAAAATTAACTCCATTCAACATTGATGCCTCAAGAGAACCCCAAAATCTTGGGTTGAACTCTATTATCTTGATAGATTTATCTCTATTGTCGCTCATCATATCTATATGAGCGACTCCATTATAATTACAACAAGATATAAGTCGTCTCCCAATACTTAGAACATTGTCATCTTTGATAAAATCGATGATACTTTTATCTGGATGCCATTTCTGTATTGTCCATGCAATTATTTCACCATTTTTTGCCAGAACACTAAGATCGATGTCAATACCAGGAATATATTCCTGAGCTAATAACGGCAATCTGTTAAACTCATTTATGTTTGACATATAAGCATCCAGTTCTTTAAACGAGTTTAATTTAGTAACTCCTCTTCCAGCTTCCAAGTCTAACGGTTTTATAATAATAGGAAATCCTATATCCAGTGACTTAAACTGTTGAACTTCATTGATCAACACGGTTTTTGGACAGGGCAAACCGTTCTTTTTTATTAGCTCTCCAAGGTGCCATTTATTATTTAACATATTCAATGTTTCTAAGTCAGCCAGAGGGAAAACATTGGCTTCCAATATATTATCTTTTATTTTTGAAATAAATAGCGTGCTATCAATTCCTGCAGGTATAACTACATCTATTTTCTTCTGTTTACAATAATTATTAATCTTAGTTATAATATTGGCACTATTATCTAATAAATCATTCAATTCGTATCTAAAGTGACCGCCACAATATCTTGATAACATGACCCTGGACAGCCTATTAGCACTCATGATATAAATTTTCATTTTTAAGTTAGCAAGGCATTGCAGGATAACCATTGCGAGCTCATCATTTGTTGATACTATTAGAATATTCATATATTTTAACTCTGTTCAACAACATTTGGTCTTACAGGATTTTTCATGATTACACATATATAATAAAGATGGGGACATTTTATAGTATCCAATTTAGATAAGTCTTTAATCTCATTTCCGTTATCATAAGAATAGATTTTAATATTTTTAAGACCTAAATCACTTAATTGTTTAATTTGTTCTATAGGCTTGATATAATAAGTTCTAAGTCTGAACATATGAACACGGGTTCTGAGAATCGCATAATTTTTGTTTATTAATTTCTTTGAGTCGTCATTAAGAAGCCTTATTAAAAAATATTTGAAGAGCCTCCATGACATTTTGACCGGATTGATACAAAAGTGGATTGTAAATAGTTCAGGACTGTATAGGAGATTATGTGTTGAAAAACAGAACAATCCGCCGTTCTTACCTACACGGATTATTTCTTGCAGCGCAATTAATCTATCTTTATGGGACATAGAGTCGAGACCATTAAAACTGAATAATATAAAATCAAAATAGTTGTCTTTAAAAATTTTCATGTTCCTTACATCACATATCTTGAAAGAAATATCCTTAGATATTAACGCTGAAAATCTCTTTTCACATGCAGCTATCATATTTTTGGAATAGTCTATACCGATATATTCATTTACCAGATTCGCAAAATAAGCCGTTGTGCGGCCGACTCCTACACCAATATCAAGCATTTTCATATGTTCCAGTTCGGCTCTAATGCTATTAAATATGGTTTGTTCTGGTTTTTGTAACTGGTCCAATGAACAATAATGTTTGACTACATCTCGAGTCTCATAAGTGTCTTTATTTGACATCGCCTGAGTTTTTGTCATGATAATCACTTCCTTTTAATTTTGTGTAGATAGATTCCTGCTATCGACAATAATATAAAAATTGTCAGCAGTACTGCAATGCCAATATTTTCGCTTGATATCATGGGCTCGCTTATACCATTATTCATAATATGCCAGCTGATGCCATAGTCTATTATAGGCATGACATGTTTATGACTGAACCATACCTCAATGCTGGCAAAGAAGACCCGCCTATAAAAAGGATATAACAGGAATACTCCGCCATCGAATATATCAAGTATGAGATGTGATGCTAAATAAAAGGATATCATACCAGATATATCTCTTCTATATTTTATAAAAATGAATACCAGAAAAGGAATAGTCAATATAAATATGTTGTGAAATGATGCTCTATGAAATAGAAATATATCTGCATCAGGCAGTATACCAAAAACGCTCAGAGCGACTATCTTTCCCCGATCAAGTTTTAGTTTGTCAGAAAATATAAATAATATCGCAAGAGGAATAAATATATGACTAAACAGAGACGACATTACTATCACCCTTTAGCAACCTTAAAGTATATTCTACTGGATTTCTCATTTTGAAAAAGATAACCATCGCTACAACAGTATTTGCTATAAGATATGATATAGCTGCTCCTTCAGGACCTATGGCTTTTATAAAGAATACAGAAATAACAAGCGTTATCAAAGCTGTAGAGACATTAACCTTGACTACACTCGCTACTTTATTTTGATAATTCCTTACAGTATTGAAGATATTAATTAGGGATATCGGGATACATGCCATTGTAAGAATAATAAGCGACGTTACCGAATTTTCAGCATAAACTGGATTAAAAATATTCAAAACAAACTTTCCAAGAGTTATACAAAGTAATATCCCTATAGATATGAGTAATACATTAAATCTTACTGCCTTACTTACACTATTCTGAAATCGATCTTCATCAGAAGATTCTGCAAGAAGAGAATTTGATATCGATAGAGGAACTCCATATAGAATATTTGCTATTGTCAGAGCTATAAAAAAATAGCCAGCTTGATCTGCAGATGTTAGATTTAAAACTATAACAGGAAGTATCATTTTTGGAATAGTATAAAAAATGTCCCCTATATGATTTCCAGCAGAAAAGTTTATCATACTTTTAACTATTGGATCGAATGTAAATGCAGGCGAATATCTCCATATCCTGGATAACAAAATGAAGCCTGCAACCGTAGCCAGTGCTAAACCTATGGTCCATGATACGAGAATACCCATTGCACCGAGACCTGCTAACAGTGTAATAGGAAGCATTTTAATAAAACTGAATAAAGTCTCCTTAGTCATATGAAATGATGATTTTTTACCTGCTATATATGCTGCAGTCAGGAGAGCAGATATAGATGTCATCACAGTAACAACTGTAAAAAGCAGAATATATTTCAAATCGCTAAGAGTAGTCTTTAATTCCGGCGTCCATATATCAAGTCCTGATATAAATATTAAAGATAATATCACTGATATTATTATAATCACTATCAAACACGAATTAATTATTCTATTGGCATTTTTAGCATTTCTTGGCAAATAAAATATCAGTGTTCTGGAAAATCCTACCATGCTTATCATCGAAATCAGAGATGAGCTCAACAGTATTGATGACATTATTCCAACATCGCCTGGCGTGTAATAATTAGCAATGATAACCCAGAAGAAAAATCCCAGAGCAAGGCTGAAAAAATTTGCCGCCATCAAATAAATTGAATTTTTGATTAATGAATCATTATATATGTTTATTAGTTTTTTCATGTGCATAAATCTCCAGTAGCTTTTCGGATACTTTTTTCCACGTTAAATTCTCTTCTACGAATTCTCTACCATTTTTACCCATTTTTATTCTTTTTTCTTCATCATAAATTAAAATTTTGATCTTATCTGCCAACCCAACACTATCCGCAGGCTCCACCAGAAAGCCGTTCCACCCATCCTTAACTTGTGTATTCAGTCCTGTAATGTTTGTACAAATTACAGGCTTCTCAGAAGACATTGCCTCTGTCACAGCCATTGCAAAAGCTTCATATAAAGATGGCAACACAAATATATCGCATGCTGCATATAATATCTTTAAATCATCAAACGGTACAGAACCGGGCAACTTTACATAATTTTCTAATTTATTCTTAGCAATTAATTTTGATATTTTTAAGAAATATTGATCAATGGCGCCAGAACCAAATTCTCCATGAGGCCCTACCAGTAAAAATACAGCTTCGTTACAATTATATTTATTTACGATCAGGTCAATAGCTTTTATCAAATACTCTGTACCTTTTGACTTTGTAATCCTGCCAACACATAAAATGACTATTTTGCCTTTTATATAATATTTTTGTTTTATATAATCTACGTCCTGGTCTGGCTTAAAAATATTCGTATCAACGCCATTTGGGATGATTGAGATGCTTTCAGGCGACACGCCATATCCCTGAATAAATCTACACTTTAAATCGTAATTCAATGCAATGACTTTATTTATATGTCTCATTAAATAAGCAGAAATATGCATATAAACACTATCTGCTAGCGATGCTTTATCAAGCATAAACGTATTAAGGTGTGACGTATAGATCAATTTTTTTCTAACCTCTATATTTATAGCAAACACCACTATACCAATAATAGGAAGGTGTACATGTACAACATCAAAATCTTTTAAGTTTTTAATAATGAATCTGTGAACCTTAAAAGCAAAATTTACCTCATTTAACAACCCCTCTATCTTTGAAACGATACGAAAGAAATTAATTTTTCTAAATATATCAAATTTTACTTTATGACAATCAAGCCTTTTTATGTCAACGCCATCAATTATTTCAGTTGGAAGGTCTCCTTTGGTATATCTTCTATCTAAGATAGTGACGCCATTCCCTGATTTTATAAATTCTCTAGAAATAGATAAGATATGCAACTCAATTGCTCCTCCTTTTTCTGGCGGGATTTTAATATCACCTGATGATATTTGAAGTATTTTCATATAATCACAATGTTTTTATAATACTATAACCATTACTATTATATATCAAATCATACTTAGAGTTAACAATCCAGGTATGTATAGGATCAAAACCATAATAATATCTAAATCTATCTCTCATCATTTTATCGTCCAATACATAAGATGCATTATTCAGCATTGATGCAACAGCAGTATTTGTATCTCCTTCAGGTATATCAAATATAGATAATAAGAATAGAGGTAGCAATATCATGTCTGGCTTGCTGAACCATATATATGGTTGTTCTCCTCCATAATAGGCTTTATGCCTTGCAGAAGCATTGTCAAATGGATATTTGGCAGCAAAAAATTCAGACCCTTTTAATTCCACTGTTGATGACTGCCATGAAATCTCATCTCCATAATGCGCCGGAATATGAGGGATTATCACCAGGATCATAATTATTGGAATGATTTTTTTATTATTGATACCTGACATTATCATGAATATTGCAGGAACCAGAGAGAATATATAGAGCCTTTCAAAAATCTCTTGCCCATATTGTAGGACAACTAATGGTGCCATACCTATTATCCATGGCAATAATCTTTTAATTTTAGCTTTATTATCTTTTCCAATTCCACCAGCGAAATAAAATAATAATGCTAAAGACATAAAAATAGCATATATTAATAGATAATAAAGGCGAAAATCGTTTATCAATGTACGCATATATGTAACAGGTGCAAATGTCTGCTTATGCGTCCAGTAAAAGGGATTACCGCTTGCTCCCTGTTGCACCAACTCATCTACTCCGCTCGTGAATGCATAGGGCGCAAAATATATCAACCATCCAGAACAAATTACAAATAATAATATTGCTAACTCTTTGCTGTAATATTTTAATTTTAATTGAATTGATGTCTGCACCAAATAAATTAAAGATGTCAAAAAATGGGTTATTGCCAGCATGGAATAAAATAACACGCCCATTATTTCAGATGCCTTCCCTTTGGAAATGGTTAATAAGAATAATGATACAAAAGCTATAATCGCCAGAGATTGACCGCCATAATAGTATTGAGGAACCCAAAATGATGCTAAAAAAAGGAATACTGCTGCAAAGGAGATATTAGATGAAAATTTAAAACGCCTTCCCACACTGAATATCAGAAATATCATAGATAATAACCAAAAAATAGGCATATACTTTATCAAACTCTCAAATTGTACGTTTGTAATCGTTAATATAAATGCTGATATCATGTGAACGGCTGGCCATGACCTGTACGTCATAAGAGATATTTCTGAAGTTGTATTGACATACCCCGATGTTAAGACATTCTTAACTTCTCCTGCCGGATAATAAGAGTATGGATTCCATGCATTATCTTCAGCAAATATAGGAATACCAAACAAAAAAATACTTAAATAAATCAATAGTAATATGAATGCATAATTATTTTTATCATGCCCATATACATAAATTAAAACTGAACATAATGTAATCAACATCAATCCAAGCCAGTAAAATATAGTAAGATGAGATGTTAAACCTAAAAAATCATCTACATCTGTAAGTACAGGTTTAATCTGCCAGAAGCTGTAAAATAAAAATATTATGCTTATGTTTGCAAGAATCAAATAAAGCTTTATATTATGATAGATAGATGGTTTTGTAGGATTCATTTCGCTCTCTCAATTATATACCCAAAGCCGACACTTATTATTACCGTAAATAATGATATAATGTCTTTTATATTGTTTACAATATCCCTTCTGGCAGTGATATTTTCTATTCTATAAGGAATCGCTTTAACGAATAAATATTTTAGATAAGTATTTTCTGTTGAAAGGGTTTTATCATTATTCTCTTTTTTATACAGTTTATCAATATGAGCCTTAGACATTCCCTCATGATATGCTCTCTCTATCATATACACGAGGGTTTGCCTGTATTCATGTACTTTATGATGAACAATAATAGAAGGATCATAAATAATCTTTGAACCGGGAAGAGAACGTAGCGCTTTTATACTAAATTCGGTCTCTTCGCAGGTCACCAACTTTTTCCCGATTCTACCGAAATTCGTATTAAATAATCCAACTTTATTAAAAACATCTTTTCTGAATGACATATTACAACCATATCCATTTCTGACTTCACATCTTTCCTCAGGAAATCCTTTGTTCGTAAATCCTCCAATCCAGTACAATTCTTCTGGATAATTAGGTTTTCCTTTTGGCAAAATTTTTCCAGCAGTACCTATCACACTTTTATCATCGTAGTTTTTAATAAGATTTAAGATATAATATTTATCAGCGACAGCGTCATCGTCTATAAACACAACGATATCTCCGCTCGCATTTTGGATTCCAAGATTCCTGGCCTCTGAAAGTCCGAGTCTCATATTAGTTATAATTTTAACCGACTCTGGGACTGATGAAAGAAGCATTGCGTATAGCTCATCATTTTTATCTATAACAAGAATTATCTCCTTATCCATGTAATCTTGATTGACCAATGAGTTTATACATTCAACAGTATCATTTAACAGCTCTATACTATATGTACAGACTATGAAAGATATTCTCATATTACCTCTACCTGTTTTTCATGTATATATTTAATGGAGTGAACACAATTTTGTGTGCAACCAGTTAGGAACTTCACTATTTAAAACCTCTCCTGCAATAACTTCAAATCAGATCGAAGTTAAAGATACATTTACTTCTGATGGTTTTATTAGTGGTTATTAGTGCAGCGGTTTTAAGTGGATGTGCATACAAGGGTGATAAAAATATCATAGATAAAAAGATTATAGACAACGGTTCTGGCATAAAAATATCTGAGCCAACACAGGAGTTAAAAAAATTTTCATCTGTACAGGAGATAAGGGAATTCCTCGACTCTAATGCTCAAGGCGTAAGGAATGTCGTTGGATATGGCACGGCTGTTGGTGCGATGCCAATGCCAGTGCCTGCGTCAGCACCCTTGGTAGTTGGCACATCAGCACCTCTATCCAAAGGGGCATCTGAGATTTCAGCGCCCTCTGCTGGGGATTATTCAAAAACGAATATCCAGGTTGAGGGCGTAGATGAGGCTGATTTTGTAAAGAACGACGGAAAATATATTTATGTTCTGTCGCAGGATAAACTCGTTATTGTGGATGCTTTCCCTGCAGATAATGCAAAAATACTGTCGGCTGTAATGGTAGAAGGCAGACCAAAAGATATGTTCGTTAATGGCGACAGGCTAATAGTATTTACAGAAAACGACACTCAGGTCATGATTTATCCAGAATACGGTTACAGACCTGAGCCCAGATACACCACAAGGACCGACGCCCTTATATATGATATCACAGACAGGAAAAAGCCAGAGCAGGTGGCGAATTACAGCATCAACGGCAATTATTTCAGGTCAAGGATGATAGGTGACTATGTTTATTTCATTGTCAAGGACTATGTCTATTATTACAATGATATGATCGATGTACCCGCGATCAGGCAGGGTTCGGTAAAAATCATGACGCCAGATGTGTATTATTTTGATAATCCGGGAGAGAACTATATGTTCCATACAATCGCCTCGATCAACATAAATCCGATAAAGACATCAATGCAAAGTCCTTTATGATGGGCTACTCTGACAATGTATATGTTTCAGGGACCAATATTTACATAACATACAGGAAGAACATGCCGTTCAGGTATTATGAAGTAGAGCGCGAAGAGCGCTTTTATAAGGTCGTCGTACCGCTGCTCCCGGAAGATGCACAGAACAAGATAAACGAAATAAAAAACAGCAACCTCACTTCATACGAGAGATGGGACAGAATATCTGGCATCCGTCTGAGCTGAAGATCCTGGGCAAACTTAAAATCCCTGGTTTCTCTGATTACCTGCATCCATATGATGAGAACCACATAGTCGGTGTGGGCAAGGAGACTGGAGATAACGAATGGGGCGGAGTATCGATTAAAGGCGTTAAGCTCTCCCTGTTCGATGTATCGGATGTCAATAATCCAAAACAGATTGACACATATGAGATTGGCACGGCAGGCACTGATTCAGAGGCACTGAGGGACCATAAGGCGTTCCTCTTTGACAGGAATAAGCACCTGCTCGTTATTCCGGTTAGGGAGATGGAGGGAAGCGAAAAATACAGTTATGGCTACTATATGCAGAAAGTGTGGCAGGGCGCATATGTCTTTGAGGTCAATGAGAGCGGATTCAGGCTGAAAGGGAAGATATCTCATCTTGATGACTACGAGGAGCAGAATTACTACTGGAACTTACCAAACTCAGTGCGGCGATCGCTGTACATGGATGATGTACTTTACACGATCTCTGCACGAAAAATCCTAATGAATAGCCTGAAGGACTTAAGCGAGATAAACAGGGTTGAATTGCCATTTGATACGAATAGATTCTATGATTACGGCTGGAGTTGAGCGTTCTCCTCTATCAACTTCTCGACTCTCTGCTGTGCATTTTTCAGCATGGAGTCGCAGTCCCTGACAAGCTTTATTCCTCTTTCAAAAATCAAAAGGCTTTCATCAAGTGAAAGCTGCCCGTTTTCAAGTTTTTCCACGATGTCTTCAAGCTCTGTAAGTTTTTCTTCAAAACTTATTTCCATTTGCATACCTCCTTGTCTTTTACATTGCATTTAATTTTACCATCGTTCACGATGATCGCAAGCTCATCGTCTTTTTCTACATTATTTATACTGTGAACAGGCGTTTTGTCAGGGAGTTTCAATGTTATGCTGTAGCCCCTTGAGAGAGTCCCAAGCGGACTGACTGCATCAAGTTTAACCGCATTTGTGTTGAATGACGCCCTCTTAGACTCGATTATCCGCTGGATGCTCAGAGTTTGCCGCTGGGTAATATCATCAATATCCTGCATATGATGAGATATTCGCTCAAGGAATAAATTCAGATCGACCTGTTTTTTCAATTCAAAAACACGAGACAATCTTTCATCGACCCTGCGCCGCTGGCTCTCGATCAATCTGTCGCTTAATCTCTTGATATGATTGTATAACTCCTGCCTATCAGGAACTGCAAGCTCTGCCGCAGCCGAGGGCGTAGGAGCGCGAACATCTGCAACAAAATCAGCAATCGTGTAGTCGGTCTCATGCCCTACTGCTGATATGATCGGAATTCTTGAATTAAAGATTGCCCACGCCACTGATTCTTCATTGAATGCCCAGAGGTCTTCTATCGAGCCTCCGCCCCTTCCCATTATTATGAGGTCAACATCTGTCATGTTCAGCGCAGAAATCGAGTGAACTATGCTCTCGGCTGCATACTCGCCCTGCACGATGGTGGGGATAAAGAGTATGTTCAAAGGGTAGCGACGTTCTATGATAGTCAATATGTCGTGAAGAACCGCGCCTGTTTCTGACGTCGCTATACCTATTTTTTTCGGGAACTCAGGCAGCGGTTTTTTATGCTGCTGTGAGAACAAACCCTCTAATGCCAATTTGTTCTTCAGCATCTCGTAGGCTTTATAGAGTTCTCCAATACCATCAGGTCTAACATCTCTTACTTTTAACTGGTACTGCCCTTTTTGTTCATACACATCTAAATCCCCTGAAACGAGCACTTTCATGCCGTTTTCAAGTTCAAATCTGAGTTTTTGACCGTACCATTTGAACATGACACACCGCAGTGAACTGTTTTTATCTTTAAGTGTAAAATAATGATGACCTGAAGTGTGATTTGTGATATTTGATATTTCGCCCCTTATCCATACATCGCTAAACTTGCCGTCTATAAGAACACTTTTTATTGCAAGGGTGAACTCATGGACAGTATAGATACCCTTTTCATCAAAAAACATGCTCGTTAATTATATTCCTGCATGTATCTGCTTTGTGGTAGTGGCGTGAAAGTAATATACAGATCAGAGGTAGCTATCAAGTGAGAGAATGCCTTCAAGTTCTTCTTTATCGACTGTAGCTTCGGAAATTATACTATCTCTCACATGAATTGGCGCTCCACAACGAAGTGCTATCGCTATACAATCACTTGGTCTTGCATCTAATTCAAAGCGCTCTCCATTTCTTGAAACAGACATGCGCGCGTAGTAAACCCCATCGTTCAGTTCATCTATCAGGATATCGTCTATACTTGAACTCATGCGTTCTAGCAGTGAGATGAAAAGGTCATGGGTCATGGGTCTTGGCGGAATTTCATGTTTTAGCGCAGCATTTATAGATATCGCTTCGGACAATCCAATGTATATCGGCATTATACGTTTTACATCGTCTTCAAGAATCACAAGCGGTACCGGACCTGTAGCTTTCTCAATTAAGTATACGCCTTTTATGGTAACAGGTAGGATTGTGCCATTCATCAGAGTAGTATTATTATTAGGAATAATAAGTTTTCCTGTTGCGCATAAAAAAACTTAATATATGATAAAGATATTAAGCATGGGTGATACTATGTCTTCTATAAAAAATATTATAAAGATGTTGATTGGAATAGTTGTAATCATCATCGGGATTGTCTGGTATTATGGAATACCCGGGTTTTTTACAGGTTTTTGGCATGAGCTCCTTACCTTACTGGAGGGCACTATCGGTCTTGTCATCCTGTTTGTAGGATTAATCGTAGCATGGATGGGATATGACGACTACAAGATGGATGTAGAGATGGCAAAAGAGAAGAAAGAAGAAACGAAGGAAGAACCAAAACCAGCTAAAACCCAATAATATAAAAAATGAGAATTTAAAGCTTCTCCAGCTTTTCAATTCCAGTTTTCTTGACAAATGGTTTGTTGATTTTATCTGGCATCCATGATGGTTTATTCTTGGGTGCATCTATCATCTCTTTCCAGCCCATGAATATATGTACTTTTTTTGTCCCGCGTTCTCTCAATCTGATCTCAACAGGTTTGTCTTTTGTTCCCCCGATACGATTAGCGGCTTTAAGGGCAGCTTGGCGCGGCTGGCGGCCTGTGAATACGCCATCTTCTATACCATCTTTACTCCTTAGGATAAAATTTTTGATTTCTGACATTTGTATCAATCTCTCCTTGCACCTTTAGATGCTACAACTAAAATACACATATACAGTAATAAAACTTATTTTACATGAAAAACCATGTTAATAGATATCTAGTATATTTTTTTCCAGCAACGACATCAAAAAGTTCTGACATTTCAATTCAGCTTCGTTGTAAGGCATTTGATATGTCTCTCCAATCATAGCTATTATTTCTGATAATTTTAATTTCCCATTGCACATGTCCAGTAAATCTTTTGCGAAACCGCTTATAGTGAATATCCTGTTATTGTTGGTATCAAATAATACATTCGTCTGTTCTTTTTGTAAAGTGCTCTGCAGGCTGTTTCCTGCCAGCATTGCATGAATTATCTGCGCCAGATTGAAATAAAATGTTCTGACAAAAACACCTTCATTGAGAACAGGATATTGCTCATTGTTCCCTGCTTCGAAAGCGCCATGTTTTGATTTTTTCATCTGTATTCTATCTATCAATTCATATAACTGCGGTACTTTATCTTTGGATTTCTTATAGTGGGAAATATAAAGAAAAAGGTGCTCCCTGTCAAGATTACTCCAGATAGGGAAATCTCGATAATTCAGTGAGAGTTCGTTGTAGAATTCCTGTATTAACTCATCAGTCTCTTTTTTTGATAATCCAGATGCAGCCTCATAATCATACCAGAGCGACAGGTCTATGCTGTTGTTTTGAAATATCCTGTCAACATCAAATAATTTTGGGTTTTCATATACCTTTGAATGCCTGGTAAGCTGGAAACTTCCGAATGACATTGAATGGATGATTTTATTATTTTGTAAAATAAAATCCATTGTCTCCCGTGCTTCATCCTCAGTTTCTGTAGGAAAACCGAATATCAAAAACAGGTGCGTCCAGATACCTGTATCAGTACAATATTTGCAGATGCGCAGGACATTATCTTTTTTTATTCCTTTGTCCATGAGCTGCAGAATCCTATCATTAGCAGATTCCAGTCCGAAATATAACATTTTACACCCGGCATCGGCGATCTTGCTGCTGAGTTCCGAAGAAAAACTTGATTCAAATCTCGAATCTGCAAGCCATGAAATCTCCATGGAATTTTCAATTATTTTATCAGATAATGCACTGATCAATTGCGGAGAGATACCTTCATCCTGAAACGTGAAAAATTGAGCTTTATATTTGTTTTTTAGCGTGTTAATATCATTATATAACTTTTCAACCGCCCTAGGTCTGTATTTGCCCGAATAACCATAACCGTGGTCGCAAAAAGTACATCGCCTCCAGTAGCATCCCCTTGATGAAAGGACAGGCAGAATGAGTTCAGGTGAGAAATATAATTCCAGCGGGAAACCATCAAAGCACGGGGTCGGCAGTGAATTAATATCTTCACCTTCAGAATTTATTCTGTTTACTTTGATTTCAGAGCCATCTTTATAAATGAGATTGGAAATATCCCTGATATCAAATTTACTATCCATATACATAGTAAGATTTAATAAAGCAGTTTCACCTTCGTGTACAATCACACTGTCAAAAATTGAGAACATTTCTTTATTCTGGCTGATCTCATTGATAAGCCGCGTGAAAACGCTTCCCCCGATATTAATATGTATATTCCCATCAACTTTTTTAATCAAATTGGCAAGCGTCAATCCAGGAATTATCTGGCTGGTATTGATTATTGAAATACCTATCAATTCAGGCTTATTTTTCAGCACTTCTGTGAGTATATTTTTTTCGAAGTAGTCTATAAAAATATTTTCTTCCCTATCATTGACAGCAGAAAATATATCCCTGCTTGAGCGGCATGAATAGCGCATATCATAAGAGTGGAATGTCAGGTTCGTAGGGTAAAAAGCCGAGGAAACAAGCTTGAGACCAAGTTCAAGTATTTTGAAAGCCCTGAATAATTCTTCAATATCGTAAAACTTTTCTCCATTCCTCAGAAGTTTTTTTGCGTTATCTATTTCATCAATGATATATTCACCAAAAAGCATAGAACTGCTTAGCGAAGCATAATGTTTCTGAAGTTCTGGAGATAATTCCGCTCTGGAATCAAGTTCATGAAACTTCGAATAAATCCGCTCATATAGATCGATAAGCCCCTGTTTACTCAACAGCTCGTCATAAAAGGACACATTGATGTCCATTTGTTCGACATTGCAATGATTGGCTTTCAGGAATGCGGTCAAAGAAGGAAGACTTAGATAAGGCTGTGTCGGAATCCACTGTGGTGGGAATAATAATTTTGTAAGCATGAATCACCATAAGCTTTATGTGAGTTAATAATGATTTTGTAATAAAGTGATTTCTATGACTGATGACGAACCCAAATATATTGGAGACGAGTTTATTGAAGATAATGAACCTGCTGCTGACGAAAAAGAAAAAGCACTCGAAGGCATCTATGATCTTGTATTACCGCCAGGTATACCTCATAAAGTAATAATTGAGGCTGTGGATAAATTCAATCTGGAAGTTACAACCCGTAAATGCGCTGTTAAAACCATAGACGTGGAACAGGATAACCTTCTTGTGCTGCGCGGAGAGTTAGATGCTGTGAATAACGCACATGATTATATTTATCAAAAACTGAGTGAAAAGTATAATTACAGGAAATAAGGATTTCAGGGGATTGACCCCCCTCTGTTCCTTTAAAACAGACGCTGCTTGTTGAGCGGTCTTGTGAAGCCCGTTCCACCGCACACAGTGCATGGAATTCCAGGCATTGAATAACCTCTACCCTTGCACCACTGGCACTTTTGGGATGTGTCAACAACTTCTACTTTTCCAGTTCCTCCGCAAACAACACATGTTTCGTTCTGGTGTTTTCCTGTCCCGTCACAATACATGCATTTTACTTCACCAGGCACTTTCTGCTTTTTTGCTTTTGCTTCTGCCATTTTAAATCACATCGCTATGAACATTAAACTATAATATATTTCTTTCCTTTTGAATCGTTACCGAAAAAATAAGAAAAGTAGGCAATCCTGCAAAGTGGACTGCCCGCTTGTATTTACTTTGCTGGGATAACGAATGCTCTCTCTCCAGCGCAGCGGTCCCACTCTCTGAGTGCCGACTTGCCGAATGCTCCTCTTGGATCCGCAAAGTCAAAGTTCATCAGGTCATCTGCGTAGCAGCTCTTGACTAACGGGTTCACACAGAAGGCGTCCTGTTTTCCTGCATGTGCTGAGGCAACTACTGCGGTGTATCCACCCTGGTGACCTACGTTCATGGCGTAGTTCGGGTAGTTTGCACCTCTGACTTCACCAATTGCGCCCTCATCAGAGCCGATTGAGAACACGTTGGTTGCACCGCACTGATCCTGCAGATCGTATCCATAGAATCCGAGTCTGCCCCATGCCTCTTTGTGGAGATACATGGATAGATACCATGCTGATAGACCGGCATTGCTATGTCCAGTAGCGAGTGCTGTTGCACTGCCCGCTGCAAGTGCGAGCACTGTGGCGCGCTGTGAGCCACCGAAGTGGTCCTCGAGTGTGGTCGGGTACTTTTCGTATTGCTCAATACCGTACAGTGTTACCTCTGTTCCGATATCTTTGACGGTCTCGATCGTTGCCTTCGCCTTTCCGAATCCGCCGTATTTCTTCTGACCGTAGTCTGCGCCGAAGTACACGTAGTCATCAAGGATATCGTTGGTGTATGCTGGTGTTGCATACATTGTGAATCCGACACCGCCTGACATGTAGCCGCCGAGCCATATCTGGTCATACAGCATTGAGGCTGCGCTTGCTACCTGTAAGACTACATTGCATGGGTCGTCAGGTGTCTTTCTGCTTGTCTGGACAACATCTGCCATGTGCCCGAAGGATATTCCTCCTGGCTCATTTGGTCCTCTTGCACGGCGTGCTGGGATCATATCACCCAATTCGACAAGTCCTGCATGTTTGGCTGTGAATGCCAGCTCACCGACTGCGGCTTCACCTGCGCACATGTGATATGCACTGATAAAGGTCATACCGACCTGCATTGCCATCCAGCGGCTTGTGCCTGGTCCGTCCTCAGTCCTTGTGACTATGGTCGGGATGTGCACTGCCTGCCAGGATGTCTTGCCCACGGCTGCCTTGATCTGCTTTGCCTGGTTCTCAGGGAACTCATTATCGATATTGATAACGAATTGCTTATCGATTTCATCCTGCAGGGTTTCATCGCCTGTGAATACTTTCACATAGCAGTCATCTACGAGTGCTGGATGGGTTTCGACCATGTGTTCCTGAACGATTGCTGCGCCTGGCATAGCATGGTTTAAGACTTCAAGGTAGTAGTTGATTGTCTCAGGAGTAACTTCCTTGCCCAATCTCTTCTCAAGAGTCTCGTGTGCCAGATCAAGCCCTACGATGCATGTTCTCCTCATATCGTCCCATTCTTGCTGCATTGCAGCATTGTTGACGAAGTGGAGATCGTCACCGTCGCATACGATATCTGTTCCAGATATTGTATATGGGGTCAACTGTCTCTGACCCATCGGGATACCTGCAAGGTGGAGCTTTGGATCATATGCCTGTAATCCTCTCTTCTTGGTGATTGCTGCTCCGCACTTTGCCATTTCTACCTTTCTGGCGTTCTGCTCATAACCAAGTCTGAGGTATTTGGTCTTCTTATCAGAGATTGATTTGGGCTTTGCTGTGCTGAGCTTGTTGCTCTTACCAGTAGGATTAGCATTTCCGCTTGCGTCCTTTGCGCCCCATTCCTTTAAGTACTTTGTTTCCATTGCTTTTTGGAATCTTGGTGCCATTTTATTCACCTCTTACGCCTTTGGCTGGAAGCCATATTTTGTCCTTAACTCCCAGACTTTCTGCACATGTTCGACTACTTCCTTATCGCTTCTGAAGGGAACGTTGTCCACTCTATATATAGTGGTTCTCTTGGCGGCATCTGCCTCACTTATTGGTTTTCCAAGGTTGACCTTTCTGTCGATTGGTACACCGACCTGGTCCTTGTCCATTACAACTACGCCGCCCTCGAGTCTGCGCCTGTCCAGCATATCGAACATTACACCATCTTCCTGCAATCTGAGCGAGTGTCCGTGAACTGTACAGCCTCTCATTCCTGCAAGACCCCAGTCAGTTATCTCGGTCTCGCACTGTCTCTTTGCGTACACTTCAAGATCTCTCTCTCTCATTTCGTTGACCTGTCTGCCTGACAGTGTTCCTGGGTCAACACCTCTGAAGTTGATTGCTGCATGGTATGATCTCCAGTATGGTGTTGCTGGAGCATTGTACATTGAGTCAGCGAACTGTACATATCTGACTCTGTCGCCTGCTGCTGCGCCTGGGGTTGGTTCTACAACCTCTCTTACTGGGTCATCGGGTTCGCCCATATCTTTAAGTGGTGGATGGGTGCTTGGGAAGTCCGAACCTGGTGCTCTGTGACCGAGAATTGCGGTTAAGTCCTCATCTGAAATATCGCGCATTTTCTCCAGGTCATTTGACATGTGTTTTCTTCTATTCTTGGCAACTGAGGTATTGCCAGGGTAATATTGTGGTTTATAAGCCATATTTTTTCCTCCTTAATATTCCCCGTATTTAAATACGAGGTCTAACGG
>JAWOKW010000337.1:0-7871 GCA_033854095.1 Candidatus Methanoperedens sp.
AGCCAGTCACCATAGAACCCCTGCAAAACAACTTCATTCGTTCCATCAGGCGCAGCAAACCCGAAGTTCAATATTATACTCCTCTTTGCATCATAATTAAAATATTCTGCTTTATAATTCTGCTCAATATCTTCAAGATTCAAATCCAGATGAGACGACCTGTAATTCACGTTCTGTTCTGTAAATGCATTATTGACATCATTGCGCGTGCTGTGCGTGGTTTTAGAATAATCCAGCACAAGGTCATAATACGAGTTCTGCGCTGCATACATCTTGAGCGTGACAGTATCTGTCTGGTAATCCTCAACAACAATATCATGATATCTCGTCACAGCTACTGTTTTGGTGCATGTTTTCTTACCGCACTTCACTGATACTGTGATGTATTCTGTCCATGACTTTCTCCATTTATGATAGATCACCCAGTCAACCTTCCACACTTCGCCTTCCATCACTCCGGGAGAAAGGTTCTGGTCTCGCTTAATATTATTTGAAAGCGTGTCATCCTTCACAGGCTCGCCAAGGTTCTTCCAGCTCACATATCCCATATCTTGAGGATGGTCTGGATGTTCTCCTCTCCTCACATCAGAACTCCTCAATACAAGCGTTTTCAAGGTCGCCATATACACCTTTCCTGAAACATCAGAAATCTTTTTTGCTGCCATTGAATCATTCAGCAATGTCTTGTTGTTGATATAATCAGCTATTGGCGTGGCATTGTAATCAAAATACTTTGCCTTATCATATTCTTCTTTTGCTCCTTCAGGGTCGTCAGTTGAATTAAAAGCATCCTGCTGCGGGTCTATCCTGAGAGAACCATCATCAAGCGAGATGCTCTTGTAATCCCTGTTCTTTCCAAGAAGCGTGGCTGCGCTCTGGTTCGCATACTCTACAAGGCTCATCGGGTCAGCAGAATTGAAAACAAAACCCTGGTCAAGAAGCAGTGCTCCATTCATCATGAGCGCAAGATGTCTATTGTCCACGATGTTAAGAGGCGTGGATTTGGCATACTGAAGGTAGCCCCGTCCCCATGTATATGCCAGGGCAAAGGCTGTTGTTTCTGCCATCACTGCATTCGTACCATTGAGCCGTTCGCTATATTCATCTGTCAGGCTTTTTAAAAGCGGATATCTTGATGTGATTATTGTCTCCACAGTGATGTTCTGGTCAGCAAGTTCTGTTTTTGTCCTGAGTTCTTTTAGATGGAACCTGAGCCTTGATGAGACCTTCCAGTATGTTTCATGAGCTTTTGCTGGTGAAAGTATTGGCGGCTCAAGCCTTTCAACAAGGCTCATGTTCAGGGGTTCTATTGTTACGTCGTCCTGAAGAGCATCTATGTTGACAGAGAATCCGTGAGCAGTAAAGGTATCGTTCATGTAATTCGACTCTATGTACTGGTCAAGCGTGCTGCGCATCATTGCCTTTGCCCAGTTCTTGCTGAATTTATCAGAACTTCCATTTGTGCCATTATAATATACGCTGTTATTGTCAGGTTTTATTACAGGGGTCTCTCCAAGCTGTTTTAACGCCTCCATGCCCGCGTAGTTGATAGCCCGCGCAATGTCTGCTCTTGCATATGCAAGTGCGGTATCTGCTGAGGTTACGTCAGGTGCCATCGTTTTTGCCATGCTGGCATCAAGCCTTGTCAGGTTGATGGAGATAGCTGTGGAAATAAAGATCAAGATTATGCCGATCACTGCAAAAGGAACGCGTGCAGCCTCATCCTGCCTGAACGACATCAACTTCTCTTCTCCCATATCGCCAGTGTAGCCCGCGCCCGGCTTATGCTGATGCGTGAGAATACCTCTGTGAGGATGCGGTCTTTAACTTCACTGATGGTCATTTTATTATCCATATACATATCTGCTATTTCGGCAGCCAGTTTTTTTATTTCATCGTTCGCTATTTCATTGACCTCCTGTTTTGCAGTGCTGCTGAGATATGATTTGAGTGTATCAGTCACCGTGCTTTCTATGTCAGCGCCCACACTTTCAAGAGTAGCATTTATTTTATCATTGATCTCCTGGTTCAATAGAATATCCGACTCTGGCAGCAGATTATTGACCTGCTCTATCATTGCATCTTTACCATCATCAAGAATGTTTCCCAGCGATTCGTCCAC
Source organism: Candidatus Methanoperedens sp. (assembly GCA_033854095.1). GTDB lineage: Archaea > Halobacteriota > Methanosarcinia > Methanosarcinales > Methanoperedenaceae > Methanoperedens. The sequence continues at coordinate 2,123 of JAWOKW010000337.1, forward strand.
GATTATATTGACATTCTCATCTATCGTGTCGTTAATCACATCATTGATCTTATTTGAGAGTTCATCCTCTATCGCGGTTCTGTTCGTTCCATTCTTCTTTAACTCATCCAGCATCGACGACAGATTCCCGAAAATACTTTCATTAAACTTCGCATCGATGAGCTCCTCCACCTGTTTTCGTGTGAAATTCACATGGTAAGGCATCGTAATGTATGCTGATTCTGTGTACGTATTTTCCGGGACAGGTTTACCAAAGCTCACATCACCGCCTATGGGTACATTAACAAACGGGAGCCACACTACTGTAAAATTGTAATTGTATCTGTCGCCTATCTGGCTGTCAAGATAATTCTTAAGCACGCTGTCAGAGCGGGTCTTATAATCTGTCATCAAAAAGTTCAATTGTATTCTTGTTCCACTATTGTATATTACCCACTGGCTTGCTACATTTTCAGCAGCAAGGTCTGCAAAAGTCCTATGCTTTAGCTCCTTGCCTGCGATTAATTTTTTCCCTGCTTTATATATTGGCGAGTTGTTAAAGTCGCCTGCTATGGCATCCATCTGCTCGCCTGCCACTGTGTACTCAAATTCGTCCACCCTTCCGTTCAACAGAGTGAGCAATATCTCGGATGATTGTTTCTGGCTCTTTGACTCAAGTGCTGACCTGACCTGGATGTTGCCCATGAGAGCAGGGAGCAGGATGACAGCACAGATAGAGACCATGAGGAGAAACAGAAAAACATCAAACACAGTGGAAAAACCACGCACATCAGAATAAAAATACCTGCGCTTCACTGCTTTCTCCATATCTTTACTGTCAGTGTGCCTGGAAGTTCTTGAGCATCATTGAGCTTAACGGTCACAGGTATTGCTGCTGAAACCCCGATTCTGGACTCGCTGACCTGTGGAGTTTTTACAACTTTGCTGTAGGTTCTGCCCTCTGAATTTACTTCAACTTTGAACATAAAATCGTAATAGGCTCCATATTCTTGCACTAACTCCCCGGTATTCAGCTTTTCAAGTTCAGCCGCACCGATTATATCTGTACGCCCGCTGCTCAGTAAGGCGCTGTCTTTGCTCAGTTTCTCAGCAAGGTTTGCAGCGTCCTGATAATGCTCTGCTATCAGGGTTTTTTGCTGGTACACTGTATAGGCTTGAGCCACGAGCGCAACAAAAATGACAAATCCAACAACTGCCAACGCCATGGCTGGCAGATCAGCATACGGCTCAATCGCACCGCGCTCGTCACTGGTAAATGAGGACATAATCCCTCTTTATGAGTTCGGTCTTGTTGGTATAATAAATTATCACTTTTTCTATGATCAGAGATTTATTCAGCTGCGGGATAAATGGGGTTTTGGCAAGCTCGCCTTTGATATGGTCGAACATATCATCCACTTTTCCCCTGTCCGTAAAATTAATGGGATTTGAAATATTGCCATCTCTGCCGAGTTCTTTACCCAAGTATTCTCTTAACTCTGATGTGTTGTTCCATTTGCTGTTTGGAGGAGCAACATGCGTCAATACAGGCTCTGCGTGCGTTAACCCCCCTCCAGCACTCAGATTCGCACGGGCGACCACATATTCTGTGGATATTGCTATATTTATATTGTTATTTTTTTCATTGAACACATAGGTGTATTTCCAGGGTATCGCTGTGCTGTCAACAGCTTCTATTTTTGAGGCGATATCAGAAGCAACCGTCTCCAGATAGGCTTTCGTTTCACGCTCCTGGAAAATCGGATACACTTTAAAAGCAGAAAGTAACAACACTGATGCAAATATGATCAAGCCGACCCGTGTTATAAAGAAATCTGCCCATCCATTCTCATCTTTTATGAACAGCCGTGTTTCATTCGATCTTGACATACGTACCGTTTTTATTTTTGACAAGTTCCAGCGTCAACTCATAATCTCCTGGATACAGTACAACAGGTTCGCTTAAATTTGTATCGCCTGCAGAAAATCGCGCTATCGAAGAGCCAACCTGTACTTTGCCGCTGGTCAGAACGTAGTAATAAATATTATCTGTGTGTATATCTCTTGTTCTGCCCGGCATAGCACCAAATACAACAAACGCTGCATTATCTGGTATGCTTATGTGGACGTTATCCATCGTTCCAGAAAAATCATCCGGATTATCAACATCACGCGCCCCTCCCTGGACATACATTAAAGCGGCACGTTTTTCGATAAGATTAAGCTCGCCCATGAGTTTTTTTTCTTTTGCATCGCTGAGGAAGTTATATGCTGCTGTCCCACATAGTACAAGAATTGCTGAAAGAAGGACAGCAGTGACCACGAGCCGCATCGGCAAGCCTTCAACCGCAGCCTCATCATTAAGGAACTTTCCTGCCACCATATTTGGTCAAGTACGCTCTGTGCCAATTAAATGTTGTGGTATAACAACCTTTACATATCTGTAAGCGTTTTTAGTACAGGAAAAGATCATATATGACCACACTTGACCCATGGGGTGCAATCAAAATCGATAATTACTCAAAGCTTTTTGATGAGTTCGGAATATCAAAGTTCGATGAGCTTCTTGGAAAAATATCTGACCCGCACAGGTACATGCGCAGGCATATTATTTTCGGGCACAGGAGCTATGAAACTGTCTTAGAAGCTATAATTTCTAAAAGACCTTTTGCAGCATTGAGCGGCTTTATGCCTTCTGGCAAAGCTCATCTCGGGCATAAGATGGTGATGGAAGAGCTTATCTGGCATCAGCAGCACGGCGGGGATGTATTCCTTGCCATTGCAGACATGGAAGCTCATGCTGTCAGGGGCAAGAGCTGGAAGGAATGCAGGGAACTGGGCATAAATGAATATATTTTAAGTGCGATAGCACTTGGTTTTGAACCCGGTGGACATATTTATTTCCAGTCAGAGTTTGCTCCTGTACGAGACCTTGCATTTGAGCTTGGAATCAAAGCCAATTTTTCTGAGCTTTCCGCAATATACGGTTTTTCAGGCGAGACTAACATTGCACACATGGTAAGCGCATTGACACAGAGCGCTGATATACTCCATCCGCAGTTAAAGGAGCTTGGGGGACCAAAACCTGTTGTAATTCCTGTCGGGGCTGACCAGGACCCGCATATCAGGCTGACGCGTGGACTGGCAGAAAAGGTAAATCTATTCACTGCATTTGTCGTAGAAAGAAAACACATCGAGGCGCACGCGCATATACATATATACTCCAAATCAGCCCCTGAAGAAGCTTTCACTGCTGTGAACACTGCGATAGAAAAAAATACAAATTTGATCGTGATCTCGCATACAGGTCATATCGATGTGTTATGTGATGTTTCGAATATCGATGAAACACTGGAAAATGTAAAAAGAATTACACGCGAAGTGGAAATAAGATTCGGCGGCTATGGTTTCCTGCCGCCTGCCTCGACGTACCACAAGTTCATGACGGGTTTGCAGGGCGGCAAGATGTCAAGCAGTGTTCCAGAGAGCTACATTGCACTGACCGACAGACCAGAAGACGGTGCAGCAAAGGTCATGCGTGCCAAGACAGGCGGAAGGGTGACGCTTGAGGAACAGAAAGTGAAGGGTGGTGAACCTGAGGTGTGTACTGTGTATGAGCTTTTGCTTTACCATCTGATTGATGATGACAGTGAACTCCTTGAGATTTATAAGGACTGCGTGGGCGGCACGCGTGTGTGCGGCATATGCAAGAAACATACAGCAGAGCTTATGCGCCAGTTCTTAAAAGACCATCAGGAAAAAAGAGAACTTGCAAAGCAGAGGCTTCATGAGTTCATTCCACAACCCTTATATCAAAATAAGTAAGTATATATATTGGTGAAACTGTGGCAGATGAACTTTTAGAACTTCTAAATAAAGCGATCGCAAGAGAACTTGGTGTCAGTATACAATATATGTGGCAGCACGTAATGGCAATTGGGATGAAAAGCCCTGAAATAAAAGATATTTTCAAGGATATCGCTATCGTAGAGATGAAACATGCCGAGAAAATAGCTGAGCGCCTTTTCTATCTTGGCGGGACTCCCACGACAAAACCCACACCAATCAATGTGGGCGACTCTCTTGAGGAAATGATAGGTTTTGACCTCAAGGCTGAAGAGGAGGCTATAGTGCTGTATAAGGAAATCATTACTACGGCTGACAGAGGGGAGGATTCAACCACGCGCCTGCTGTTCGAGGAGATTCTTACTGATGAGGAGGAACACAGGCATACGTTCTCAATCCTGATGAAACACTGATAGACCTGCTGCTATAAAAGGAACAGGACTCTTACGAGAGTTGTAATGGACCCGGCGGGATTCGAACCCGCGGCCTTTGCGTTGCGAACGCAACGATCTACCCCTGATCTACAGGCCCTGATAAGCAGGAAAAATACTACATCCTGCCAAGTTCTTCCACTGTCACGCTTTCCACATCTTTTACTTTACTGAAGGCTTCTTCGACTTTCTCTGTCCCGCCTTCAATATCGCCCACTTTCACCACTACCATCAGTGCTTTCAGACCAAAAGCCACAGGTTCTTCGGAAAAGCCGTGCAACCGCGCCCCTTTGGGAATTACTTTTTTAAGCTCATCTTTAAGCCTGTTCAGATCAACATCCATTCCTGACGGCATTATTTTTATCTTGGCTGCTACTTCGCCCATGCTTAAGGCCCCTCGAATCCGCAGCCTGGACATTTATACGGGTTGCTCTGATGTCTGCAGCGCGAGCATCTTCCAAGTTCTGTTCCACATTGCGGGCAAGGAAATCGCGCATATCCGCCCTCAATAAGATTTACTCCACATGAAACACATTTTTTCAATTCAGCCATAATATTCTCCTGATTTGGGACTTCCATAGAATCTATTGCTATTAAATTTATCCCCTACGCTCATGTAAAAGAAAACGTTGCTATATGATTATTAGGATAGATGATGTTAAATTCAACGGTTTATTGGCGTTATAGGAGGTCACATCTCTTTTCTCAACTTCGCTATCCTGTCCCGTATCACAGCAGCCTTCTCGAACTCAAGGTTCTTAGCAGCCCTGTGCATCTCTGCCTCAAGTTCAACTATATAATTGAACATTTCCTCCTTAGGAACAGGCGCTTCAGTTATCTCTCGCTTCTCAACAGCCTTTATTATGGTCTGGGGCGTGATATTGTGCTCCTGATTGTACTTTATCTGCATAGCACGCCTGCGGTTTGTCTCATCGATGGCTCTCTGCATTGAGCCAGTGACCCTGTCTGCATACATCACGACCCTGCCCTCAATATTTCTTGATGTTCTGCCTGTGGTCTGCAGGAGCGAGCGCTCAGAGCGCAGAAAGCCTTCCTTATCAGCGTCAAGGATAGCTACGAGCGCTACCTCGGGCAGGTCAAGTCCTTCACGCAAAAGATTGATCCCCACAAGCACATCGAACTCGCCAAGGCGCAGTCCCCGAATGATCTCGATGCGCTCAAGCGTCTCGATTTCAGAGTGCATGTATCGTGCCCTGATGCCAGCGCCAAGAAGATATTCTGTCAGGTCTTCAGCCATCCTCTTTGTAAGGGTTGTGACAAGCACCCTGTGCTTTTTTGCGGTCTTTGCACGTATCTCAGCTATCAGGTCATCTATCTGGTGCTTTATGGGTTTCACGACGATTTCAGGATCCACAAGCCCTGTGGGACGGATTATCTGCTCCACGACCTGTGCGCTGTGGGCGAGCTCGTACTCAGCAGGTGTGGCTGAGACATACAGTATCTGATTTACCCGTACTTTCCACTCTTCAAAC
>JAWOKW010000338.1:0-10338 GCA_033854095.1 Candidatus Methanoperedens sp.
TTGCTACTGAATTGTTTACTTGTACCCAGAACCACTGAGTCCCTGATGCTCCAATGCTCAGGTTGCCTATGTTCCATGTAACCACATTGCCAGATACAGTCCCTCCATTAGAGATACTTGCTGGGATCAACACCGTATTGGCTGGTATAGTATCTTTTAAGAGCACATTTGTAAGCGGTATATCACCTGTGTTACTGTAAGTTATCGTGTAGTTCAGCACACCACCTGGAACGACTGTTGTTTGATTAACATCCTTAATTATGCTGATATTAGGATGAACTTCGACAATTATATTCGTACTTACATCATCGCTCCTCGGGCCTGCTTCATTGCTGTTGATAGTTGCTATATTTCTTATCTGGGTATTATTTGCTACTGAATTGGTTACTTGTACCCAGAACCACTGAGTCCCTGATGCTCCAATGCTCAGGTTGCCTATGTTCCAGCTAATCATATTACCAGATACAGTCCCTCCATTAGAGATGCTTTCTGGGATCAACACCGTATTGGCTGGTATAGTATCGTTTAAGAGCACATTTGTAAGCGGTGTATCACCTGTGTTACTGTAAGTTATCGTGTAGTTCAGAACATCACCACGATGTCCTGTTGTCTTATTAACGTTCTTAGTGATACCGATATCGAATTTTTCTGTATGAATGAACTTATTTCCAACGAGCATGGTAATTACTCTCTTCGCACCAGGGCTCTTTTGTTCGTTGGGATGCGGCTCAAACATTTCTACAGTTCCATTCCCATAATTGAAATAAGCAGCAATAACACGATTCACTCCTCCTTTTGGAGCGAATTTGCTGTTATTATAATCACTTGAATTTAATAGTATTTTAACACTATCATTATCAACGCTTGCAATCGTCTTTCCATTTCCATGTATATTCATTAGAACTTCTATGCTCGAAGGTCCATTGAACTGGCTGAGGTAGGTTGGTAAATCCACAACCCCGTTATTATTAATAGGTGGATTATAAACAGTAGCATTTACTGTACCACCATGTCCAACAGAATCTATCTCAGAATCTTTAAGAGTAATGTATCCAGGAAATACGAACCCGAGAGTGCTCATTGCAATATCATTGAACATAATCTCACCGCCGTTGTCAACAAATGTTTTCATATTGTTTATCACAGCTTGAGGCGGTTGTATCGGAACTCCCCACTTATCAACCCAGCCTGCGCAGTCCACAACAATGAGATTATAATTGCTGATGTTGATAATCGATGGATTGCTATTTATTTCAGCTGTGGTTTTCTCATCAAACGGAATAGACATATTTTCTAAAACATAATCCGTATCTGCAAATCTATAGTTCTGAAACGTTGCTGGTGGTGGTGGTGGATATAAGATAAGTATTTCTGTCGGACTGGCAACCTTAAATACACGAGAGTCATTAACTGTATAAGGAGATGTCAAATTGAAGTACGTGACTTTTGCGAAGGCTGGGTCATTAAGTACGTTTTGAAAGATCGCGTCATTTTTAACGAAAATAGGTCCACCGTAAAATATTGCGTTATTGTACGTGACATTGTTCACAGAAAGCATTACATCATCTGGAGGCTCGAGTATACGCGAAATATCTGAGCCGTTCCTCAATATCGCATGCGCTAATCCATATGCGTGCATATAATCTGCTTGCTTTCCGTCCATTGGAATGACCACAGTTCCAGTTGGAAACGTGATCGCCGCTGCTGTACCCACAAATAATGTTAACAGCACCACTATTGTCATTAATCCTCTAGCTTTCATAATACCTCCCCGTCAATGGCTTAAATTCACCCCGTTAATGGATTGAATTCACCACCGCGTTAGTTAGTAGATATTATGTTCTAATAACTTAAAAAGTTTTCGTCTTCGTCTGAACCACAACATTTAAACAAGAACAATAACAGAATAATCAACTATAGGAGACCAAAATAATGGTAACAAAAAAATACGAGAGCAAGAGCGCAGCCCTGACCATTGAAGTAGATGAAGATAAATGCATCGGAGCAGGGGAATGTGTAGCGGTTTGTCCGACCAATGTGTACGACCTCGTTGAAGGTAAAACAAAGGCGAACCGTGTGGACGATTGTATCGAATGCTGTGCATGCGTGGATGCTTGTCCGACAAAAGCCATCAAGCACACCTCATGCTAAGGATCTGATTAATTTTCTATCACTTTCGATGAAAAAGGTCAGGGCTTCGATGGGAACACTGGGTGTTCTCGGACTCGAACTTGTGCAGATGGACGTCCCTCCCACGACCGCATATCTTCAGATATATACAGATGAGCGGTGCATAGCAAATTGCCTGTTCTGTGCTCAGGCTTCTGGCTCCCACGCTGAGCTAAACCACATCGCAAGAGGTATGTATATGCCTGCTGACCTTGATTTAGTCGTTAAGCGGCTCAAGATGGCTTTTGAGCTTGGTTATTTTGGGCGCACCTGCATCCAGACAGCGCTTTATGATACATGGTGGCAGGATACGGTTTATTTAGTCAAAAGAATCAGGGAAGAAAGTGACATACCTGTATCGCTTTCTGTGTTCCCTCTCAGTAATGAGAAGTATAACGAATTAAAAAAACTGGGTGTTAGCGAACTTGTGATCCCGCTTGACGCCTGCACAAAAGATCTATTTGATAAAATCAAGGGGAAAAGTGCAGGCTGTCCATATTCATGGGAAGGACACTTAGATGGGATGAGACGTGCAGGTTCAATATTTGAAAAAGTCGGAACGCATCTCATGCTTGGTCTTGGAGAAAGCGATGAGGATGCTGTAAGCATTATTTCTGAATTGCACATGAATCGGGTCAATTCCGCACTTTTTTCATATACTTATATTCCAGGGACACAGCTAAATCGAAAAAACAACGATAGCTCACTCAGGCATTATCGTACGGTACAGCTTGCAAGGCATCTGATTGTAGAAGGACTTGCAGTGTTTTCAGATATGCGATTTTTAAACGGCACGCTCTGCGATTTTGGTATTGATAAAGACGTGCTCCTCAAGATAATCGATGGCGGCGGGGCTTTTATGACTTCGGGATGTCCTGGCTGCAATCGTCCGATGGCAAATGAAACTTTTTCAAAAATATTTAATTTTCCAAGAAAATTAAGTAACGATGAGATAGAACTGATAAAGAAATCAGAGCTAAGCTTTATAGGTTGAACAACCTTGCAAGGAACACATGAGTACAAACTGCATCTTCTGCAAGATTATAAGGGGCGAATCCCCGGCAAAGTTCGTTTATAAAAGCGAGGATTTTGTGGTGTTTCATGATATAAGACCGTCTGCGCCAGTACATGTACTGATGGTTCCTGCAGAGCATATCGAAAGTGTCAATTCCCTGGAAGAGCAGCACAGCGCTGTCATCTCAAAAATGATCCTGAAAGCAAAGGATATAGCAGGACAGCTTGGTATAGCAGACAACGGCTATAAGCTTGTAATAAATGTAGGCAGTGGTGCAGGGCAGATAGTGTTCCATCTGCATATCCACCTCATTGGAGGCTGGAGCGCTAATACTCGATGATTAACGGAACTTCAGCTATCATGGTCGCAGGCACAGGCAGCGGCGTCGGGAAAACTACAGTAGCTATGGGGCTGATGTCTGTACTTAGCAAGAAATATAAAGTCCAACCCTTTAAGGTCGGACCTGATTTCATTGATCCGGGTCATCATACACAGATATGCGGCAGGCAGTCCAGAAATCTGGACAGCTTCATAATGGGCGAATATGGCGTGCTTGAGACCTTCTGGCGTGCTTCCGCTGATTCGGATTTTTGTATAATAGAAGGTGTGATGGGACTTTTTGACGGCATCGATGTGACTGAAATCGCAAGTTCTGCCCATGTCGCCAAGATCCTGAATGTGCCTGTAGTGCTGGTTGTGGATGTGCATGGAGCATCGCGAAGTATCGCAGCTACAATAAGAGGTTTTATAGAATTCGATAAGGTCAATATCCAGGGCATTATTTTAAATAACGTTGGCAGCAGCAGGCATACAGAGATTGTAAAAGAGTCTCTCAGTAGCAGCGGCATCAAAATTCCTGTCATTGGAGCGCTTCCAAAATCCATGGAAATATTGATCCCTTCAAGGCATCTTGGTCTTCATATGGCAGGTGAAAATGATTATAACATAAAATTACTTGAAGAGTTTATTGAAAAATATATCGACATCGAATCTGTAAAAACAATAGCCAGTAGTTTTACTTCGACATCTATGGATTTTAATGATATTTCTGAAAAATCTAATGTTAATATCGGTATTGCCATGGACAGCGCGTTCTGCTTCTATTACCATGATTCATTTGACGCTTTTAGAAAATCAGGAGCAGAGCTCATCTTTTTCAGCCCGATATGCGATGAGCTTCCACAGGTGGATGGGCTCTATATAGGCGGGGGTTACCCTGAGCTTTATGCAGGAGAACTTGAAGCTTCAAAAACGCGCCATATGATAAAAAAAGCAGCAGATGATGGAATGCCGATATACGGCGAATGCGGCGCCCTACTCTACCTGAATAAAGGGCTTGAGATTGACAGGAATTACAGGATGGCAGGCATACTCGGCGCAACTTCAAGGATGACAGATAAGCTCGCTGCGCTTGGCTATACTGAGGCACAGGTCATATCAGATTCGCCGCTTGCAAAAAAAGGTAAAGTGATAAAGGGGCATGAGTTCCATTACTCGGTCACTGAATGCGACAGGGATGCAAGGTTTGTGTACAAATTAAAGCGTGGGAAAGGCATCAGCAATGGTATGGACGGGATTATGGAACACAATACTCTGGCAAGCTATATGCATACACATCCAGCGTCGATTTCTTTTGATGAGTTTTTACGGTTCTGCAAAAGATATATGGCAACGTAATCCGTTAATTCCAATTATTGCGATAAGTATAAATACAGGTAAGTAATGATTAACAATTACAATCCCGACTTGAAAATTAAAATCGATGCCGAGATTGAAAATGAAAAAATTATACTAAAAAATACTCGGAGGTGAAAAATAATGGTCGGACTAGAAAGCTCGATGGAAAATGCAGAAAGTGCACAGAAAGTCAAAGTTGGAAAAGAAGATTCAGCAGAGAAACAAAGACAAAAAGAGTTCTACGCAAAATTAAGAGCACGCAAGGCAGAACAGCCAGTAGGCGCAGCGTATAAATGATATCGAGAGTCATTTAAACACGCGTATACTTTGTGGACAATATACGTGAGGAAGGGAAACATGCCGGCACGGCTGTAGCCCTTCCATAACGTATTCGTTTTTATGCAACGCCATGTTTTGATTAATTAGATTCTGCCTGTGTTATCCTGTCTTTTATCAGTACCCTATTTCCCATCCCATCCCGCTGGCGTATTATCAATCCTCTTCTTTCAAGCTTGTCAAGTAGCCTGCTCACCTTCGGTTCCGAAAAACCTGTCTTTAAAACAAGTTCTCTCTGCAATATCATGTTGTTATCAATGATTTTTTGAAATAATATCTTCTCATCGCCTTCAAGCAGAGTGGCGGCTAACATGGCTGTGTTTTCCGTGACCTGTGTGCTGTCCCTTTTTAATTCAGGTATTTCCTTTGAGAACAGAATGATGTAAAGGAAAGACATGCCTCCAAGCCATGCAGTTATTATGAAAAACAACACATCGCTTAATGAAAAATACGATGCACCCTCTATAGGTACCGCCCTGCCGTCCTCTAAAATAAGTTGAATCGGGCCTGTAGCAAGCAGTCTATCGATCAGTAAAAGTACTGAAACAATCAATAAGATAGCCGATATCAGAACACTGCGCCTGCCAGTATTTATCTTGAATGCCATTTGAACCTTCATGTCTAAATTTGGCGATACTACTTAATATGCAAAAAGCTATATTTACATAATGTGTAATGCGATGCCAATGAGAAATCTGATCATAGTATTTTTCATAGCATTTATATTAATATCGGTACTTCCATTTACAGAAGGAACTGCTGAAAAACGCTCTCTAGATATTACTTCTCTCACGATTAAATTTAATAAAACAGATGCGGTATTTACTGTGAATTACGATCTTGGCAGATTACCAAAACTGTATATCTTATTTCTTGGGAGCCAGAGCATTGAGCCAAAATTAAAATATGCATTCTCAAACTTTGATTATGACATAATCAAAATGGATCAGGACAGAGCAGTTCTTATGGTAAAGAACATCTCAAGGTACGATAAAGGGTATTATTTACATAATTCAATTAAATTTGGAGAGACCATTAACACAGTAATCATCTATACACCTGATTCCCCGCGTCCTTCAGAATATTACAACCTCAATTCGACACCCAATAAGTTCTACCGCTCTTGATGTTTCTTTTTCTGAAAAATAGACGGCAAATGAACGATATATGTGCCGTCTTCTTTAAGCGCCATGACTATTTCTTCTCTTTCCAGGAGCGACATAAGATTCAATTCATACGAGCCAGGGGATAATATCCTGACAGATTCCACTCTGTTGCCAATTTCTTCCGGTTTCTTCTCTGCTGACGCTTCCTCAGGCAAATCTATAGCTTTATTTTCTAAAAGGACATCTACTTCTTTAATAAATCTATAAGCCGCGGATGGAATTGGCTCTGATGGCGTTTCTGTTTTTTCTGGCGTGATTGTTTCATCTCTTACGTAAAGGAACTTATTCCATCCGCATTTCGGGCAGCCATTCAATATTATAGCAGCCCCGTCCTTGAATATGCTTTCGCATCTGGTACATTTATGTGGCATGTCTATGGTGTTGAGACAAAAGCGCTTATCAGGTCTCTATCCTTTTTTATCGTTTTGAGCTGTGTTGCAGGCCCGATAACTGTAAGCCTGGTCCTGAGCGAGGTTTTACCGAGCAGTTTATTAAAAAAATTATCACTCTGTTTTACAGGGTAGCTCTCAATCTCGATCCCTGCAAAATCATCGGGCGTTATTTCGGTCATGGTAAGCTCTATGAGTTTTGTCTGTTCGCTTGGGGTAAGACCTTTCTCAAGTACAAGGATTTTCCCGTTCCTTACTTCATCCAGTATCAATCGCACCTTTTCCATTGAGGTCATGCCGTCTAGCTTATCTTCTGATATCAAGTCTAACTGAATCCCTTTCATTATACTCACCCGAAGTGTTCTGCAATTTCATGATAGAGCAGGTCTATGTTCTGCCCTTGAAGAGCAGATATTGGCACAAGAGGATGCTGCGGGAACGCACTGTGTATCCTTGCAGGCAATGAGTTTGGAAGGTCGATCTTGTTGGCTGCTATCAAAAGCGGAAGCTTGCGCGCTTCCATATTACCTATGACGGTCACATTCACCTGGGTATATGGGTCTTCTGTAGAGTCCATAACAAGTATTACGCCGTCAAGTTCATCCAGCCATTTCACTGCCTCGATTACTCCTTCTGTCGCTTCTTTAGCTCGCCTCTTTGAATCCTCTTCGTTCAGACCAAACTGCATAAAATCATGGAAGTCTATCTTAGTAGCAAGCCCAGGTGTATCGATAATGTCAAGAGTCACAGAAGAGCCATTCGTATCGATTGTCACCCCTTCACGCCGTCTTGCCCTTCGCGTCTCATGCGGGATGTGCGACACAGAACCCATGGCGTCACCTGTCCAATCCCGCAAAATCCTGTTTGCAAGTGTGGTCTTACCTGCATTTGGAGGCCCGTATATTCCTATCCGTGCTCGCTTTTTCTTGAATAACTTCTTTAACCAGGTAAAATTTAGCTTCAATTTTTTTATTATACCCATAGCCATGCCTCGCTATATAATATCTATCTCTAATATCAATTCTCTCTTTTTTAGTTTTCTATTGACTGGCTTGTTTGAGGAATTATGGCAGTAAGCTGATTCAAAGGCTTTGAGCATTGAAGCCCTTGCGGGTCTCGTCGCTTCTCCAACTTCCTGTATCTCTAATGAGAGAAACATATTTAGAGTACCGCACATATTCAGAACCGATGACAGTTCTGGAAATTGCGCGCAGGCTCGTACATGAAGGTTCTATATGCGACCACTGCCTTGGAAGACAGTTCGCAAAACTCTCAACCGGGCTGTCAAATGATCAGCGCGGAAAAGCTTTAAAACTCGTACTTGCCATGCAGGCAAGTGCAGAAAAAGATAACGAGCTCATAGAAGAGCTTGCAAAGTGCAGTGAGAAATGCTGGGTATGCAATAATCTGTTCATACGCCTCGATTCGTGGGCACAGAAGTCTGTACTCGCACTTTCAGAATATGAATACAGCAATTTTCTTGTAGGGACAAAGGTAACAGGTCTCTTAGCAGAGAATGAAGAAATCGTCTGGGCTGAGAGCGGGACTACATTTGCCGAACCACTTAAAACTGAATTGAATCGTGAAGTCGGAAAACGGATTGAAAAGCTCACGGGTAAGAAGGCAAATCTCAAAAAACCGCAAATCGTAGCGCTCCTTGATCTTGAAAATGATAGGGTTGAACTCGAAGTGAATTCCCTATATATATATGGCAGGTACAGGAAACTTGTTCGCGGAATCCCACAGACACGGTGGCCATGCAGAGAGTGCGGCGGAAAAGGGTGTGAAAGATGCGGATATACAGGCAGGATGTACCAGGAGTCGGTAGACGAACTTATCAAACCTGCCCTTGTGGCAGCATCCCGATGCGAGGATACGGCTTTTCATGGTGCGGGGCGAGAAGATATTGATGCTTTGATGCTGGGCGAAGGCAGACCATTTATTGTTGAAGCAAAAAAACCGCATATAAGAACCTTAAATTTGGAAGCTCTCGCTTCTGAAATAAATACGACCGCGGCCGGGAAAATTGAAGTTTCCGGGCTAAAATTCGTTGAAAGTGAAACCGTTATTGAGCTAAAATCAATGAAAGCTGATAAGATATATCGCCTCAAAATTGAACATAACACAACAGAGGAAAAACTTAAGTCATCCCTTGACATATTAAATAAGACTCTCATCAAACAGAAAACTCCGACCAGAGTACTTCACAGGCGCGCCGACCTCGAACGAATGCGTAGAGTCCACTCCACTGAGCTTGAATCATATGATACAAATACAGCGGTCATCATAATCCATTGCGAAGGAGGGCTCTATGTCAAGGAACTGATTTCAGGCGACGGAGGGCGTACTGCGCCCAGCTTAGCAGCGCTCTCTGGAAGCGAGGCAAAGGTTTTAGAACTTGAAGTAATTAAAGTAGGATAAGCATTTATAAATTCAGAGGAAATTATGGCAAAAACCCACGGAACAAGAAGAAAATCTAGATATAAACTTAAAAAAACAGTAAGAGAGAAAGGATTATCCCCAATAAGCAGAGCAGTACAGGAATTTGTTGAAGGGGATATTGTAAATATTGACATCGACCCCGGCATCCAGAATGGAATGCCGCATCATAAGTTCCATGGCAAGACAGGAAAGGTTGCAGGTCAGCGCGGGCGCGCATATCTTATTGAAGTGCGTGACGGCGGGCTCATGAAAGAAGTTATTGTACTTCCTGAACATTTGACCCCGCAACGGTGAAATGATGATAGTGAAACAGGTCATCAGCGAGGAATTACTTACTCTGCCCGATGTTCGCAGCATTCTCAATCAGATAAAAGAGGAGCGAGAAAAAGAGGAAAAAGAGTTGGGTTATGAATTGCGAAAAGCGATAGCTCATGCCGAAATGTTCTCCAAACTTGACCCGGAAAAGTCACATGAACTTGTAAATGAATTAATGAAACTTGAAAAAATGAAAACTGAGATAGCATTGAAGATAGCTGAGATTCTTCCTCTTTCCAATGATGAGATAAGGTCTATCTATGCAAAAGAACGTTATACCCTTTCTGAACCTGAGCTAAAGCAAATTCTAGAACTGGTATCAAGGTTTATCTGAAAATCGTTTGTAAAACTATATAAACATCTATTCTAATTATATTAATACTTGTGCAAGGAGTCACAGTGGTATTTGATGATAACTTTCGGGAAAAAGGCTGAAAAGGAAGAATTTGCGTATGTTCTGGACTATCTGCCCTATGGGCGTTCTGATGATACACGTCCAATATACCAGAAAAAACCTCTTATTCAGGGAGTTGGGGAAAAATATTTTGTTCTCATGGAAATGACCCCGAAAGAGGGTGTTATAGCTAAAGCTCAGGACAGGATTTATATAGGCGAGGGAGACCGCCCTGTAATTGACCATGTCAAGAGGCGGATTACATATAATGAACTTACCCGCGGTGCACAGATGGAACTTCCTGCTGTAATAGAGAAAATAGTCATGGCAGACGAAAAGCGATTTCTGTCTTTCTTTAATGAAGCATATCCGATTACAACCCGCCTGCATATGCTTGAGCTTCTTCCTGGCATAGGCAAGAAGCTTATGTGGGGA
>JAWOKW010000339.1:0-4223 GCA_033854095.1 Candidatus Methanoperedens sp.
TACAATGCTCTATCTTTTGCCATTCTGAATCTGATAAATCTGTCTGGTATGGCATCCTTTTGCTTTGTTCTGTCATATCAGAACAATCTATCTGTCATACTATATCTAATTTTCAGACACGCTCTAAGATTTTTATATAATCCTCTCTTTGCCTGAATATACATACAGGTTCGGCTTTCTCACAAATGCAACAAGGGTCATCCCGAGCTTTCGTGAAAGCTGAACCCCTGTACTTAACGGGGCAGCCTTGCTCACAACGACAGGTATTCCTGCCCGCGCCGCCTTTGCCACCATTCCTCCTGATAGCCTTCCCGTCGTTACAAGGGCACAGTTTGAAAGGTCTTTTCCAGAAAGTAGCGCCGCTCCTGCAGCTTTATCCACAGAACACGCCCTGCTGACATCCTCACAAAACGATACGATATCGCCTTCTTCAGTGCAAATAAGCGAAGAGTGTGTACCGCCTGTCCGCCTCCAGAGCTTACCATTTTCTTTTATCTGTTCGATGGCGTTCAAGAGCACTTCTTTTTTTATCCGAACGTCTGAAGATATGGGTTCGATCCCCTCCCATGAGGATTTGATGCCTATGCAGCCTGAGCTTCTTACCTCCTTCCATAGTTCAAGCTCGTCTGCATCCGCTGTGCTTTTGCAAAAAACCGTATCCTCCTGCACATGCATCGAACTGATGTCCCCAATTCCTTTAAGGACACCTTCGCATACAAGAAATCCAGCAACAAGCTCGCGAAGTTCTCTTGGAAGGGCAAGGAGGGTGACGAGGTGGCGCCCGTCAAGGATAAGTTTTATGCTCTCTTCCATAACGACATCAAGTTCAAATTCGTTTCGCTCTTCTCCACAGATTTCCACGCACTCTGTCAAAATATATGGAGCTGAAGGATCATGTGCTTCATCCTTCCAGTAGCCAGTCCATTTGTCTGCTCTCTCTGCGTGCCAGCTTTCTCTCATTTATGGTTTAAAGTATTGCATGGTATAAACGCATTTCTGTACATTGATGAAATAGAAACTTTCCCATAGAAATAACCTACCAGCGGTAATAAATACTAAAAAATCAATAATAAACAGGTGAGGAACATATGGAATTAAAGTCTATAAAAATCGATTCTCCACCTGATACAAACCTGATACTGGGTCAGACGCATTTCATTAAAAGCACCGAAGATTTATATGAAGCACTCATTACTTCAGTGCCAGGCATCAAATTCGGGCTTGCGTTTTGCGAGGCTTCTGTAAAGTGCCTTGTGAGAAGCGAAGGTAACGATGATGAACTCAAAAAAGCAGCACAGGACAATGCCTTTGCCATAGGATGCGGGCACAGCTTTATTATATTCATGAAAAACGCATACCCTATAAATGTCTTGAATTCAATAAAGAACATACAGGAAGTATGCAGCATCTTCTGCGCTACAGCAAACCCTGTAGAGGTCATAATAGCAGAGACCGAACAGGGAAGGGGAATACTGGGCGTAATAGACGGCGAGAATCCAAGAGGCATAGAAACAGACGAGGATGTAGAAAAAAGGAAATCCTTCCTGCGTATGCTGGGATATAAAAAAGATTGAAATGCCCCATATAATGGAACTCTTTGGGAAAACGCGTGTCGTGGTGAAGGATGGAAAGGTCACAGAGGTGGGCGAGCCTGTAGCCGAGTGGTGCCCAGTTTTCAGCAAAACCCATGCGGTCTCGAGACTCACAGGGGAAGAAGCAAAAAAGAACATGGAATATCGCATTCGTGAGCTTGGGATGTTCACCCCAAAAAGAAGGTTCGATCACGGTGTTTTTGTAAATTTTGGTGCAAGTGAAATTATGATGACGGCTCTTCGCCGCAGGATACTTGATTCTACTGTCACTGTATGCGACGGCGCAGGTACTGTGATCGCTCAGGATGCTGGGCTTGTGCAGGGTATGGGAGCTTTGATGTCAGGGCTTATAGAGACCGAGCCGATACCAGAGATAATCGCCGGGATAGAATCAAGAGGCGGCGTTGTGCTTGATAAAGAAAAAGCAAGGATAGACCAGGTAGAGGGTTTCAAAAAAGCCTGTGAACTTGGATATAAGGATGTTGCAGTCAGCGTTGTGAACCCATATGATGCAAAAGGGCTCCGCAAGCTTGAAAAAGAATATAATGCCAATTTAATACTTATTGGGGCGCACCTGACAGGCTTACAGCATGCTGAATCAAAGGAGTTCATCGAAGCTATGGATATAGTCACAGGATGCGCCTCAAGATTTGTGCGCGATGTGGTAAAACCTGTTCTCCAGGTGGGTACTTCTGTCCCAATGTTTGCCATAACCCAGAAAGGGAAGGAACTGCTTTGCGAGCGGGCGAAGGAAGTAAGTTCACCTATTCTTGTGAATACTATGAAATTGCCTGTGCTACCTGAACACAGGCAGCCAAAGCCGCTGGGATAATTCAGACCAAAATAGTTATAGCAGACAAGCTCCATAAACTGAGCAAATGGCAAAAAAGAAACCCAGACCACCTCCAAAAAAATCGAACCGGACTATGATATATGCAGGAATAGCTGTAGTTTTCATTGCAGCGCTGGCTGTATATTTCTTTGCTGCGTCAGAAAAACCTCTTGAGAAACTCCCTTCTGAGGGAAATTATAAGAAACTCCCTTATGACACTACCTATGAGCCAGGCAAAGTGAAGCTCATGGAATTCATGAAGTTTGACTGTCCTCATTGTTATGATCTTCATAAAGCTATGCCCCAGATTTTGAAAAAATACGGCGATAACGTCACGATAACATACGTTCCAGTAATATTCCCGGGTCAATCAACCAAGAGCATAGAAGCTTATATCATTGCTAACCAGACGGGGAAAGGCGAGGAGATGCAGGATGCCCTGTTTAATGAGGCTTATGCTGAAATGTTAAATAGATCAGTAATTGGAACAAATTTGATGGTAATGGAAAGTGTGCCAACCCTTGAAAGTGTGGCAGCGAGCATAGGACTTGGCTCAGATTTCAATGCGAAACTTGAAGGGAATGATGCACGTAATGCAGCCAATGCAAATCTTCAACTCATGAATAAATACGGCGTGCTGGGCACTCCTACAATAATAATCAATGGAAATATTCAGGTCGATCCTTCAACAGCAGAGAATCTTGACACAGTTATCAGTTCGCTCCTGAGTTAAAGTTAACCCCCAAGATACGGATAAGTATTTTATACCATCGATGCATCAAGAGCCAGAAAAGGACAGGAATAATAATGAGTATTGAAAAAGGAGATTTCATTAAAATCTCATATACAGCAAAAACTGAAGATGGTCATGTTTTTGATACAACTGATGAAGATGTTGCGAAAGCCAACAAACTCTATAATGAAAAAGGAAAATACGGTGGAGATGTCGTTGTTGTTGGCAGAGGGCATGTAGTACCAGGACTGGATGAGGAGCTCATAGGTAAGGATGTGGGATACAAAGGCAGTGTGAAGCTGCCGCCTGAAAAAGCCTTTGGTATCAGGAATCCAGAACTCATAGAAAGCGTACCCCTCACACGGTTCAAGGAGAGACCAGCTGTCGGGATGCAGGTACTGGTAGATAACAGGCAGGGAATGGTGATAAGAGTGATTGGCAGGGTGGCGCAGGTGGACTTTAATAAGTTCCTGTCAGGACAGACTGTCATATATGATTACGAGATAAAAGAGAAAATAGTGGATAGAGAAGGCAAAGTGCAGGGTATTCTTGGGATGTATATCGGGAAAGAATTTTCAATAAATGTAGATGGTGAAACAGTTACAGTTGAAATTAATCCAGAGCTGAGCTTTAATCAGCGATGGCTCATGTATAAAGGGCAGATTACAAAGGAGCTTATCGATACTGCAGATATTAAAGAAGTGGTCTATCTTGAGAGATATAACATGGGCGTATTGTCGCCGAAAACCGCAGATAAATGATTTAAATCCACACTTACTTTTCAATTATCGGAATTATAATTTCCCACAAAATCATCAGCATTACGGCGATTTCAAGGAGCAGCATCAATTGTTCTGCTGAAAGCTGCCTTGCTGTGGTATAGAGTTCTTGCAGAGTGTCGATCTTATGCTGTACCACTTTCTCAAAGTCCATTACTTTAAGAGTGCCAAGCATCTTTTGATAGGTAGACTGGTAGTACCAGTCCTGCGTTATTTTATGTGGATTCGTCAGATCCTCAATATCATCAAGGATGACAAGCCCGATCTCACTCACTTTAAGCAGCGAC
>JAWOKW010000340.1:0-4242 GCA_033854095.1 Candidatus Methanoperedens sp.
TTGGATACGCAAGGGTATCTTCGGAATCGCAGAGAGAAGACCTTAACCGACAGATTGAGATTTTAAAATCAAAAGGGGTGCAGAACGAAGATATCATGTATGATATTGGTTCTGGTTTGAATGAAACAAGAAGGAACTATAAGAAGCTTCAAAAAATGGTAATGAACAAACAGGTTTCAAAAATAATAGTAACTTATCCTGACAGGCTAACCAGATTTGGATTCGATACACTTATGGATTACTAAAGACCTTATAACTCTGGTTGCTCATTTTTCAGGAAAACTCTATGGAATGCGCTCTCATAAGCAAAAGGAGGTTATAGAGAATGTTAAAAACGTACTCTCTTAAACACAGCCTTGATGTAAGAAAGTTCTTGTATGCGTATATTGCTGTTCTTAATTCAATGATACACGATATTTGGGAAACTATTGAGTGGAAAGAGAAGCCTATAAAAGGAAAAAATCAAAAGCGGCTTATCCCGCACTATAAAAAAGATAAAGTCATTAAATCAATAATCAGGAACAGGTATCTTGAGAACTGGGAATATGCTAACCACTGGATAGATTCTGCATTGAAAACAGCTTATGCGATTTTGGATTCCTGGAAAAAGAACTACAATAAGGGAAAACGAAAACGGAACTGTCCTGTAGTCAAAAGACCATTTGCAAGGGTAAAGCAAACCCTGATGAAACTGGAAGGGAATGATCTCAGGATAACCATAAAACCATACGAATATCTGTATATTGACCTGTCAAAACGATACTTCAAACTCGGAGGCAGAATAGGTGAACCTATCCTGACCATGACACATATCCATCTTCCAATAGAAGTCATGAATAACAAATGCCCTGATGAGAATAAAAATATCAGAATAGGCTGGGATTCAAACAAGTTCTCTCTTGACGGTTTTTCTCCCAAAACAGGATGGGTATGTATCAGCCTCAAAAAACTGCATACTGCTCATATCGCATACGATAACAAAAGACGACGGCTCAGCAAATTCACTTCCAGAAAGAGAGTGGTTGGAAAAAGACTAAAATTAAAATATTCGAGCCGTGAGAAGAACAGGACAAAACAAATACTTCACAGGATAACGAATGAAATATCATCAATGGGAAGCCAACATGGTTTTGAAGACCTTGATAAGAAGGGAATGCTTAAACGAAGCAAGAAATGGAATAGAGAACTTTCTCATACTGACTGGAAAACAATAGTTCAATATACATCTTACAAAAGCAGTGTTGGGCTGTATAGTCCATATCATACATCGAAAGATTGTTCCAGATGTGGGTGTGTAAACAAAGATCTGAATGGAATAATATTTCAATGTGCGAATAAGGATTGTGGGTTAAAAATAAACCGACAGACCAATGCTGCAATAAACATCTACCTAAGAATGGAGGGTCTTTCTCACGATATTAGATGGTTCGATGAAAATGTCGTGAAAACCGTTGCGTCAGTTTACGCCGCACACACGTATGGCGCAGCAGCGCCATACGTGGATACAGCGTCAACCGATGTTTCGGTTGTGGGTTCACCCAGACAGGGGCGGAGTTGAAAGAGACCAATGAACTCGTGAGGTCTCTATATGATACGATGAAGCCTCAGTTCTATGAAAATCTACATAAGACTACTTAGAACAGAACCCATATACCAAATGAATATTGAGCGATACGTCTGAAATCATTTGAGAAACCAATAACTACATATTTTAACATAAACTATTCAGCCCTGATGATTAAAAACCGCCCCCTGCTCCTGATGATACTCGACGGCTGTGGCATAAGCGATAAAAAAGAAGGCAATGCCATCGCATCAGCAAAAACCCCGGAACTTGACAAACTTTTCTCGACATATCCTCATTCTATGCTCGAGGCTTCAGGCGAAGCTGTTGGGCTACCGCAGGGTCAAATGGGCAATTCCGAGGTCGGACATCTCAATATCGGGGCTGGAAGGATGGTATATCAGGATCTGACGCGCATAACGAAATCAATCAGGGAAGGGGATTTTTTCAGGAACAAAGCGCTTCTGTCAGCCATGGAGAATGTAAAAACCCATAACTCTTCACTGCATCTTGTGGGTCTCCTTTCAGACGGCGGAGTTCACAGCCACATCTTGCATTTGTTTGCACTCCTTCAGATGGCAAAAGAACAGCACGTCAAAAAGGTGTATGTGCATGCTTTTCTTGACGGCAGGGATGTGCCCCCGAAAAGTGCACTCATTTATATTGCAGAAACAGAAAAAAAGATGAAGGAGCTGTGCGGAGAATTCGCAACGCTCTGCGGCAGATATTATTCTATGGACAGGGATAAAAGATGGGACAGAGTGCAAAAGGCTTACAACGCCATAGCGAAAGGGCAGGGCATTACAGCGGAGAGCGCAGAACTTGCTGTACAGAGCGCCTATTCGCGTGACGAGACCGATGAATTCGTAAATCCAACCGTGATCTTAAAAAATAAGCAGCCTGTCTCCCTTATCTCTGATAAGGATTCAATGATTTTTTTTAACTTCCGCTCAGACCGCGCCCGTGAAATAACCCGCACATTTATAGATGCCAGTTTCAGGGATTTTAAACGAAGTTCATTCCCACAAACACATTTTGTATGCTTTACCCGCTACGATGAGACGTTTGATGCCCCTGCTGCGTTCCCGCCTGAATCGCTGAAAAACATACTTGCAGAGGTTCTGTCAGGACATGATTTAAAACAGCTCAGGATTGCAGAGACTGAAAAATACGCCCATGTTACGTTCTTTTTTAACGGCGGTGTCGAAACGCCTGTTGCAGGCGAGGACAGGATTCTTGTACCATCACCAAAAGTAGCGACATATGATCAGCAGCCAGAGATGAGCGCCTTTATTGTGACAGATGAAGTGGTGAAAGCAATAGCTTCAGGCAAATATGATGTTATTATCCTGAACTATGCCAATCTTGATATGGTTGGACATACTGGTATTTTCGAGGCTGCCGTAAAAGCTGTCGAGGCAATAGACCAGTGCGCAGGCAGGGTATGTGAGGCTGTCAGGAAAGCAGGCGGACTGCTCATCATCACAGGTGACCACGGCAATGCAGAAAAGATGATAGACGAAAAGGGTGGGATACATACAGCCCATACTTCTAACCCTGTGCCTTTCCTCTTCTGCAAGAGGGGCGTTTTGCTGCGAAATGGGATACTGGCTGATATAGCTCCGACAATTCTTGAGATTCTTGGAATCGAGAAACCGGAAGAGATGACAGGGAAGTCTCTGATAATAAAAACATAACTTATATGGTTTTCAAGCGTATATTATTGCATGGACGCTGCGGCTGATTTAATTATTTTCAATGGCAAACTCAGCATGCTTGTCGTTTTTGGGCATGGGGGGGAAGTTGACAAAAGTCAGTTAAAAAAGTTCATAGGCTCTGACGTGATTGCAGAGCGATGGAACAAACCTATAGAAATCGAACAGTCAGAAGGCGTGGCTGTTATCGTTGCAGGCAATGAAAAAATAACTTGCATCGCGAACATCTATACAGATGTTTTTATTGCAGGCGTCTCGATCCTGAGAACTGAGATAGAAATCAGGGATAAGATATTATGCAATGATATCTTAGTGGCGCTTCATTCAAATACAATTATCGTAGAAGGGCTTGATTTCCAGTCGTTTGCGAACAAAAAGATTAATGAAATCCGTGAAAAGCTGAATCCAGATAAGGATATTTCGTATTATCCTATCATAAAAAGATACACGCTCCTGAAAATAAAGGAATTTACTCCAAAGCTTGATCATAAAGGTCTGAAAGAGCAGTATGGAGAAATCATCACACGCTTCCTATCAGGCGAGACCTCCATTCGCCCGCTTCACGGTAAGGAGATTGCAGAAAAGCTTGCGAACGACCTGTCTTATTATGACGAAGACCTGTTCCTTGCTTCGCCCGAAGGCGTTTTTATTTTTGGCTGCGATGATTACCTGAGAGACCTGCGGGAACTGCTCGAGCTATCAATATCGCTTTTAGTACTATTCCAGATATATGACAGAAAGATAGATTCGGAAATCACAAAAGCTTTCGATGCGATAAAGAAAATGCATATTTCAAAAATATATTTCCTTACTCAGGCGCCGCGAAATCTTGAAAAGTCGCTGCTTAAAGTGAGTGAGATCGGGCTTGTCATCCTTGATGATATTGAGGATCTGACGAATCCACATAAAATAACGCAGGACTGGTACTACCAGTCTACCTATCAAAAGATGCTTGGCACTCTT
>JAWOKW010000341.1:0-6150 GCA_033854095.1 Candidatus Methanoperedens sp.
ATTCGGTACCTTTATTGAAGATTCTGGACGACAAATCTTGCTGACTTCCAGAAAAGATGTCATCCAGTATCTTAAAGGCAGGGGATATTTATCCCCACAACAGATATTAGAAAAAAAGTTATTGAAAGATGGAGATTTCATTTCATTAGCATGGGATCCGGTGTTAGGAGATTATATTAAAATTCAATTCAGGGAGCTGAAATGACACAGTTACGAACACTTAACGTGGTAGTGGTCGTTGCTATTTTTTATGTATTAACACAAACAGCTCTTGCTGATTCTCTTGGAATAGCAGTGGGTAACACAGAACTTACATGGACTACTGGAGGCGATGCAGATTGGTTTTATCAGACTTCAAATGATGCTGCACAAAGTGGCGCAATATCAGATAATCAGCGTACCTGGATCTCTACAACTGTTGATGGACCAGGTATTTTGAGTTTCCGCTGGGCAGTCTCGTCTGAATATAATAGTGATTTTCTGAGTTTTTATATTGATGGTACTCTGGAAAAAAGTATTAGCGGGTATCTTGACTGGAGTGGGGAGAGTTATGATATAAATCAAGGGACTCATACACTTAAATGGGAATATAGTAAGGATGGCAGTCTATACTACGGCTCAGATGCTGGCTGGCTACATAATGTTGAATTTGTATCATATGGCAATATTGACATTTCTTCTTCACCATCAGGAGCAGATATATATCTGGATAATACCTATAAAGGTACAACTCCACAAACTATATATGATGTTCCTGCTGGTTCGCATATAATTGAACTACGCAAACTGAATTATAACGATAAGGAAATAACAGTTACAGTTGCAGCAGGGGAGACAAAAAATGTCGATGAATCTCTAATTATTGAAACTGGTTCAATAAGTGTGGGTTCAGATCCAGATGGAGCAGAAGTCTATCTTGATGATGCCTATAAAGGAATAACACCTATAACCATTTCTTATGCTCCTATTGGTGAACATACAATCAAACTAAGTAAACTGAATTATAACGATAAGGAAATAACAGTCACAGTTGCAGCAGGAGAGACAAAAAATGTTTACGAATCTCTAATTATTGAAACTGGTTCAATAAGTGTGGGTTCAGATCCAGATGGAGCAGAAGTCTATCTTGATGATGCCTATAAAGGAATAACACCTATAACCATTTCTTATGTCCCTGTCGGTGAACATACAATCAAAATAAGTAAAATAAATTATTATGATATAGAAGAACGAGTTACTGTGACCGCTGATCAGCGCACGGATTTTTCCAGATACCTTAAACATCAAATAGGTTCTGTAGAAATATCAGCCGATCCTGCTGGAGCGAGTATATATCTCGATGGAACCTATGAAGGAACAACCCCAGCAACCCTGACCAGCGTACCAACCGGCTCTTATTATCTCGTTCTTAAAAAATTCGGCTATGCTGACTATTCCCAGAATATTCAAATTATTGTAGGTAAAACAACTGAAGTTGTTCCATCCATGAAATTAGCACTACCTATAGAACTTCTGACCGGTGGCATAGTTGTTTTTTTTATAATAGGACTTATATCAGTTTTTAGAGGAAAAAAACAAAAATCAAAAGAAACAACGCAGGTAAGCATACCTTCAATTGAACCAGAACCTATAAAAGTAGAAAGTAATTATAAAACTATTGGAACAATATTGAAAGGGGAGTATAGAATAATAAAATTGCTCAAAGTTGGCGGAATGGGGTCTATATATTTGGGAGAATATAATGGCGATAAATGCATAATCAAACAGCCAAAAACAGTGGCAAAATTAAAAGAAAGTAATTATTTCTTAAAAACAATTAAAATTGAAGCAGAAATACTTAGCAAATTGAATCATGACAACATCGTTGGGTACATAGATTCATTCGAAGAAAATAATTCGTTCTATCTAATAGAAAAATACGTGGAGGGTGAAAAGCTGGGGGATAAGTATTTAAATAATCCTGGAAATGAGGATGAAGTTATTTATTATACATTTCAACTTCTGAGTGCGGTTGAATATTTACATAAAAAACAAATAAAGCATAGAGATATTAATCCAAATAACTTAATTTTAACGCCTGATAAAAAAATAGTACTCATAGACTTTGGAACTGCAAAATATTTCAATACAGAAAAAAAAGAAATAAAAAGCATGCCCAAATCAACCAAAATCGGCACCCCATATTATGCCCCTCCTGAACAATGGGAAGGTGACACATCCGCTGCCAGTGATATTTTTTCCATAGGAAGAACAATTTACTTCATGTTAACAGGAGAAAATCCAACAGAAAATCCATACAAAAAGTTAGATTTCCAGGGAAAAAATGTACGAAATGAACTGGCAGATTTTGTCATAAAAGCTGCAGAACCAGAGATTAACGATAGATATAAATCAGCAATCGAAATGATATATTATCTCAAAACGATAAAAGTAAATGAAACAATATTATAACACGGAGAATTATGAAATATAATATTCAAATAAGAATAGATTCAGTGTTTAAATCAAAGGCAAAGGAGGCAATATTCAGGTTATCTACGGAAACAATTGATGAAGCAGCAGACATTATCAAAAACCTTGCCTCTGATATTCTGTCTTTTCCTGAAAAGGATGTCAATAAAGAGGATTTAAAAATAAAAATACCAGGAGAAGCTAATCGTGAAAATCGTGAAAATTTATATTATGGAGATACAATAAATACTGTCAGCTGGTTTGGATATAAATCTGATATTGGCAAAGTGAGAGAATTAGATGAGGATAGTATTGTTATTATAACAGCAGAGATGGATTCTGGTGGAAACAAGTCTACTTCTTCATTATTTGTTTTGGGCGATGGTGTTGGCGGACATATTAAAGGAGAGATTGCAAGCTACCTGGGAACTAAGACTGCTGCCCAAGAATTGATACATTTAATGCTATCTGTCCCTGGAAAAACTGAGGATGAAATTGAGAATTCGGTAAAGAATAGTATAAAAAAAGCAAATAAAACAATCTATGATCGTATTAAAGATCATCCTGAATATGGCGGCATGGCAACTACTTTAGTGGTCGCTCTGATAAAAGACAGAAAATTATATGTTGGCAATGTTGGAGATAGCAGAGCGTACATAATAAATGATGAAATCAGACAAATAACCAGGGATCATTCAGTAGTGCAGGAGATGGTAGATGCTGGTAAAATCACTAAAGAAGAAGCAAGAACTCATCCTAAGAAAAATGTAGTTACACGGGTTGTTGGGTATTACCAGGATGTTGATGTAGATGTATTCAAAAAAAACATTTCTGAAAAAGATACTGTATTGCTATGCTGTGATGGCTTGAGTGATGTAGTCAGGGATGAAGAGATTAAAGATATCGTAAAGAATCAAAAAAATTTTTCGAAGGCAAGTGATGAACTGGTCAGCAAAGCAAACGAAAGGGGAGGTCCGGATAATATTTCTGTGATAATCGCTCACTCAAATGACAAAGCAGGGAAAAATCTAATTCCAGAAACAGGAGAATATCCAATTCCAGGAAGAGGTAAACTTGAAACAGGTAAACTTTCAGATATAAAACCACCAAAACCACCTGAACATCATATTGATTTTTTTAAACAGGTACTGCCAGTCATTCTTGCGGTTGTCGTAGCGATTTCGTTAGTAGGTACAGCGTATATATATATTTACCAATCACCTAAAATAACCAATTTTGCACCAAACAAATTGGACTTTAATAGCGAAACAGGAAAGCCACAGAATTTCAGCATTGGTATAGACCAGAAGGCAGATGTAACCTGGTATATCAATGGGACTGTAGTAAAACCAGATCCAGCCGTGAACACATCATTTTACAACAACACAAGTACAATGCCAGGTTCATGGAATGTGACAGTTATCGCAAGCAACAGTAAAGGTACGGCTACAAAAATATGGAATTGGACCGTGGCAAAAACTTCCGAAATATTGGAAAAAATAATTGTTTCACCACCATCGGAAACGATACATGTGGGTGATAACCTAACATTCAAAGCAGACACTTTAGACCAATCAGGTAAAATTATGGATGCTGTAGTTAGATGGGATAGCAGCAATACGGGAGTGGGTACAATAATACCTGAAAATGGTCTTTTCACCGCACAGGCTGAAGGGATGACCATTGTAACTGCATCAAATGGGACTGTACATGAAAATGCATCGGTAACTGTGATACCGCAAACTCTCAAAATAATAGCAAGCTCTCCATCCACGACTGAAGTGAACACTACAGTAGGAAATTCAACAACTTTCAAAATCGAAGCTAACCAGAAAGCGTATGTGACTTGGTCTATCAATGAGAGTATTATTAAAACCGAAAATAACCAAACATCGATTTTAAATCAACCTTTCTCTACTGGGGTGCGGACTGTGACTGCGGTTGCAAGCAATGCCAACGGAAGCGATAACAAGAGTTGGATATTGAATATAACGAGTTCCCATTCTTAAGGAATCCAATGTGTTGGATCCATAGATTAAACATTCGCTACTTTTATATAATAAAAAAACCAAGCGCAGACGATGCTATCAACAATCTGAGATTTTCAGAAATTTCTTTCGCATTTGGACCTCTATTGATTATTTTCAATGGCTGGTTTGAAGAATATAAAGTAAATAGGAAATTAAAAAAAAATTGGTTCTCATCGACTTTGGAACGGCAAAATACTTAGATACAGGTAGAAAAGAAGCTAAAGGTATGCCCAAATCAACAATAGTCGGAACTCCATATTATTGATCAATCTGCTCTACATGATTAAAGATGATGTGGGCAAAGCTCAATAATTGTTACGTAATAACATTTCAGATGAGGTAAAATTACATAATATGTGGAAAATGAGTTATTTCGAAATTGGAATAGCGGCACTGGCAATATTATCACTATCTGTAAGCCCAAGTGCGGCAGCAATCATTACAGTTTCAACGTCCCCGCCCAATCTAATTCCACAACCTGCAGGTGGTGGTACTTATTATATAAGAGAATTGGCAGAAACAGCAACACTAACAGCGTATCCTGTTACAGGTTATATGTTCCAGAGATGGATTAAGACTGCTGAAGGTGATTTAGTTACTAACGATGTAGTTTCTACCAATGCTACCTATTCGTTTAATGTTACTGTAAATCAAGACTATTTGGCTGTATAC
Organism: Candidatus Methanoperedens sp.; assembly: GCA_033854095.1. Taxonomy (GTDB): domain Archaea; phylum Halobacteriota; class Methanosarcinia; order Methanosarcinales; family Methanoperedenaceae; genus Methanoperedens. Next base: position 5,154 of record JAWOKW010000341.1, read on the forward strand.
ACGCCTATTCTATATATTATATCAGTTTCAACATCACCATCATATCTGACCCCCCAACCAGCAGGTGGGAATACATATTACTACGGAGATAACATAACGGTAACGGCGCAGCAAGTTGCGAATTACAGCTTCCAGAGATGGACTGAAAACAAAAAATCCGTTTCTACCAGTGACGCTTATTCGTTTAATGTCTCTGAAAACAGGAGCCTTGTAGCTGAATATTCGAAGGTAGCAACACCCACTATTACCTTGGATACAAGTTCGGGCACACCCAGAAGCGAGATTACTATAAACGGAACAGGTTTTGATATTTTCGCAGAAGATTTCCCGCAGGTTTCGATATATTTTGACGGCACTGCTGTGAAAGAAAACGTGAAGATGAATAAAGATGATAGCGGTACGTTAGGTTCGTTCAGAACCGCGTTTACAATCCCTCCAAATACCAAATCTGGTATCCACAGGATAACTGCTCAAGGACCTAAAAATTCAGCATATGCTGATTTCGTAGTTGAATACCCATATCCTTGGAAGGAGATTTTAGAGATATCAGGTATTATTGGAGTATTAGTCGGGTTAAAATACCTATATCCCAAATTCATGAAATTTCCTCCGCAGCCGCTGTCCAATATCGGAAAGCATCTTCCCATCACTATTGAAACAAGAGGAGGTATTGAAAGCATCGAACCTCATCCGCGGGATTATGCTATAAAAGTAGAAGTGAAGGGTGGAGTTGAGCGTTTATGAGTGAGAACATAATGTTAGTGCAGGATGATACTCTATACAGCAAGTACTTTGCAGAAGATTTGGCAAAAGAGATCAAAGATTCCGGGAATGAGGAGTTCTCGAAAGCCAGGAAGTTGTGGAACAAACTCGGCTTAAAGGTAACTGTAGCTGAGACGGATATGATAAACGCGGTAGTCGAAACCCTGTCCGAAAACCTTACAAAAGGCTTGCTGCAACTGACGGTTGAAGAGATTACAAATGAAAAAGAATTAAA
>JAWOKW010000342.1:0-9081 GCA_033854095.1 Candidatus Methanoperedens sp.
GTACATTGGCACGCTTCTGTCATATATCAGGACATGCAATATAAAAACATATCCAGTTAAAGTAGAGAGAGGTTCAATAAAGGTGGATGTGGAAGACGATGGCAGTTGTTAGCGCAGGATTCTATCAAATGCTATATCCAGCATACACCCACTGGTCATAAATGCCTTTATCATCAGTGTTATCGATTATCTTTCCTTTTATGTGAGACCCAAGTGCGTTTTTAAGTATCTCGATTTCTTCCCTTGTATTTACAGTCATCATCATCATTCCCCCTGGTTTTAAGACTTTAGCTGCTTCTGCCACTATTCTTTCCCATGTATCCTGATTATAAGGATATATCATACCGAGCATAAAACCGACTATTGTATCAAATGAACGTTCTCCAAAAAATTCAGAGATCTTAGCTGCATCAAGCACTATAGTCCTCTCTGGACGCAGCACCTTATGCTCAAGTCCCTGGCATATCTGGCATTTATCATAGTCAATAGCTAACGGGTCATATCCTCTTTCGTGGAGAGGCAGGGTTGACATGCCATTGCCACAGCATATTTCAAGCATGTCCCCTTTGAGTTCGTATGCATCCAGCAGTTCTCCCAGTTTGGAATTCCGGCTTTCTATGTACACCATCTCGTAAGGTTCTTTAGTTATGTGGCAGTTCTCGCATAGTTCTCTATTTGCCAGTGCAAAAGAATAGTATTCGATCACAGCATCGCTAAATTCTTTATATGAGGTATTGTACAGTCTGTTCAATTTTAAATTCTTCGCGATATCCGAAAATATCCTGCTGCTCTGGCATGGCAAGGGTCTGGATGAAACAATGTTCGTGAAAATAGCCCGGAAAGCGGGAGAATCCTCTGTTTCAGGATTGAATAGCGCCAATCCGATGATATCGCCTTTCTCATCCTTGATTCCGTCAACGGTTGCATACGGGTCTTTCTTTATTTTTTCCAAATACCGCAGTGATAGTCTATTGTTTTTTAAAAAAGCATAGCTTTCCTCAATAAAATATACGTTCTCGCTGCTGTCAAGTTCTAAAATATCGTGAATGAACATATCAAATCAACATTAATTTTCAATCGCCCTCATCAGGTTCATCATCGCGATAACTTGTATCTCCGACCATAGCTGCGCTGATAGAGTCTATACCATCGAGCCATTCAGCCACAAGCCCTTCTGGTACATTTTCAAGGTCTTTATCATTGATCTTCCCGCCAGCAAGGATATTTGCGCCAATCTCTGCTATATGCCCGAGCGCTGAGCCCATATTTTCCTCTTTTTCTGCTTTGATAGCGCTCTTTATCAGCCTGTCAAGCGATTTTGTTTTTTCAAAGGCTTTCTCTATGTAGCATTCACATGATGCAAAAACCCCAATCAGTGATAACTGCGTGGATTCAAGCATTATATCAATATCCTCGTTTATCGGTTCAATTTTTTTAAGGACTATTTCTTTGATTTCTACAAGATATTTCAATGCGTCCTCTTTTGAGAACAGATTTTTATCATATTTTGCTATCACCTTCAAACATGCGAGAACCACATCATCCTCCATATACACAAAAACAGCCCCTTTTTCCTGGTCATCGAGTTTGAAACCGCTTTCTTTTACTTTGTTTATCCAGTTCTGCCATCGTTCCCCGGTATAGAACGGTACTATATATTTTGACTCTTGCATGATTTCTCCACTATTCTAATTTAGCTTGATCCTGTCAATTTCTTTACTTTATCTATCAATTCATTTTTCCCAAAAGGTTTTATTATATAATCATTAGCCTTTAACACATACAGCCCGAGTAACTTATCTATGTTCTGGGATTTAGCTGTTAAAATAGCGATCGGAATTTCAGGATTTTTCTCTTTTATCTTCCTAAACACATCCCAGCCGTCCATATCTGGCATCATGATATCGAGCAGTACAAGATCTGGCTTTGAAGCAGCTATCTGAACCAGTGCTTCCTTTCCACTCATGGCAAGCTGGGTTTTAAAACCATCACTCTCAAGCACTAATTTAATAAGCTCAAGTGTGTCAGGTTCGTCGTCCACTATCAACACTTTCTTACTGGATGCTGTATTGTTCATTCCTTCTCCATTTTGGCAATAAAATATGAAATGTGCTTCCTGTATTTTTACTTTCCGCCCAGAGCTTTCCACCATGAGCCTCTACTATATTTTTTGAAACCCACAAGCCAAGCCCTTTTCCGCTGTGTGCCTGTGATTCAGACTGATAGAACCTGTCAAATATCAATCCAAGTTTGTCCTCGGGTATGCCGATACCAGTGTCGCTGATTTTTATATGCACGTTTTCTATCTCTTCGATAGCTGTTAATCGTATCTCGCCTTTCAGTGTGAATTTAATGGCATTGTCCACTATGTTCGAAAATACCTGTAAAAGCCTGTCTTTATCGCCTTCTATCATCAATTGTGGGATATCGATGCACACAGAAATATTCTTGATCGATGCCATGTTCTTCATATCATCTACGACCTGGCTGGCAAGGTCATATATTGATACCATTTGCAGGTCAAGCTGAAGATTTCTGGATTCGATAAGTGTTGTATCAAGCAACATATTTATAAGATTGGACAATCTTTTTGAGTTCCTGAGTATTATCTCAAGTTTGTGCCGCTGCTCTTGTGTTACATTTTCTCCAAGGATCAGTTCTGTATATCCCATAATTGAAGTAAGCGGCGATCTGAGTTCATGCGATATATTTGAAAGGAAATTATCCTTTATCTTATAAAGTTCTTTGAGTTTAGAATAGGTTAACCTGAGCTCTTCATAAGAATCCCTGAGCTCTTCCTCAAGTCTTTTCTGGTCTGATATGTCCTTTATCACAGTAATGATTTTTTCAACACGCCCGCTGCTGTCCTTGATTGGGATCTTGCTTGTGCTTGTATAAATGGTTTCGCCGTGATATTCTGTTTTTTCCTCGCTCAGGAAAAGTTCCCCTGAACGCATAACATAGTCATACTCATTATCAAGGAATTTTTCTTTCAAGAATGGAAATACTTTAAAAATGTTTTTATTTAAAATCTCTTCTTTTTTTATCCTTCCTCTGCCAAGCTTGAGCAATTCATTATTGACAGCGAGTATTTTCATATCTCTATCAACCACGTGTATTGCCAGATTAACATTATTCAGTATCTCTTCATTGAATTCATTTAAATATTTAATATTGTTGTAAAAGATGACATTTTCTATAGCTACTCCTATCTGGCTGCCGATTGCAGAGAAAAGTTCCTTTTTTCTGTTTGAAAAACTATGGGCTTCTCTGCTTCTAATCGAAATAAAGCCGAGAAGTTTATCCTTTGATTTAAGGGGAATGATGATATTTTTTTCATATGATTCAGTAAGTTTTCCTGCATTGATATATGCAGGTTCAGCATTGTCGCCCAGTGCAGTTTTCAGGGAATATCCACCTGACTTTTCATCAAGAAAGTATACACTTCCGCTTTCCATGCCTGTAAGATTTAATAAATTCTCAAGTGCTGTTGATAATATTCTATCAAGATTAAAGCTCTCGTTGATACTTTTTGAGACAGCATTGAGTACGGTCAGTTCTCTATTGCGTGAGATTATTTCTTCTTCGAGCAACTTTTGCTGTGTCACATCTCTTAATACCAGAATTATATTTGTGTTTTTATCCAGAAAGGGCGAGGCATTTATTTCTAAGATTTTTTTACGGCTGTTGATATGCACTTCTTGCACAAACCTTAATGGGTTCTTTGTTTGAAGTAATGTATTAACAGGGCATTCTTCTTTCTGGCTCTGTGTAAAAACGAGTTCATGACACGTTTTTCCTGTAACCTGTTCTTCATTTAAATCCATCATCTTTAGAAAGGATCTATTCGTTTTAACAATTTCATGCTCCATATTTACAACAAATATACCGTCATCGATGCTGTTAAATAATGTCTCAAGATATTTCTGTGCTGTCTCTGTCTGTTCTTTTGATGCGACTAAATCCCTGACCTTTTGATTGAGGCTCAAAGCCATATCATTAAATGTCTGAGCCAGCTCACCCAGTTCATTTCCTGTTTTAATGTCTATTTTCTGGTCAAGTATGCCCCTGCGTATCCTGTTAGCCCCTTCAGTAAGTTTTAAAACAGGTTCTGTTAGCCTTTTTCCAATGAAGTATGCAAATAGTCCTCCCAGTATTGCTGTTGATATTGCTAACAGTGAGAGTTTTCGTGAAGCTTCAAGAAGCTGCGCCCTCACCATGTTTTCAGATACCCCGATATGAACATATCCTATATTTTTAAAAAGCGGAGCATCAAATTCATGTATAATCCCATGTTCAGTATCGAACACATACTCTTTCATGACATTTGAAGGTCTGGTCATATTTTGAAGAGCTTTTGGAAAACCTCCATCAAACGTATGTACCAACACAGTTCCCTGCGAATCTGTTACAAAAACATAATCAATGTCTGGGTAACTGCTCTTGAGATCATTAACTGAATCTCTGATTTTTGTTAAATCATTTACAAGTAATGGAGTAGAAACTTCTAACGCAAGGTGATTGGCTAATAAAATCCCTTTGTCACGAAAATCCCCTTCTATTATGCCTGTCTGGATATCCTGAATAACTAAATAAGACCCTGTTATTATCAAAAATATTATAAACATTATAGATATAATAATCCTGGCTCTCAGGCTTGTCATTTGATTTTTTTCCTCATGTCTCTTATTGAGTCATAAGCACTGTCATTTATGTTTATAAACTTATTAATCATTATCTTGGAAAGTATCGCTCTACTCTCTTCATCTTTATCCATATTTAGAAAAATATCTTTAAGTTTCTGTTCTAAGAAAGGGTCTATATCTTTTGGAACTATAACAGGCGGGATCCCAAAAGGAGGGGAAACATCGAGTATCCTTATTTTTGATATAATGTCAGGTTCTGTATCATTCATATATTCATATGCAAGGCTATCTACAGCAGCACCATCAGCCAGTCCCTCGGCTACAGCAATGATGGAATAATCGGAACTGTATGTATAAAAATAATTATTTCTTCCGTTTTCATCCACTCCAAAAAAAGATTCAGGGGTCTGGTTGATTAAAGACAGCCTGTATGTGGGATAAAGTTTTCCTGAATTTGATAAAGGGTCTGAGAATGCGAACCTTTTGCCCTGCAGGTCGGTAAGAGCATTGAAGCTGCTATTTTTTAGAACAATAATGTATGAATTGTATGTAGTTCTTCCATACATTCTGGGTGCTACGAGAAGTTTCATGCCGAACTCCGAACTTCCTTCGACATACGCTCCACTGCATACGAAAGCAAAATCTATTTGTTTGTTTCTGATAAGCTCATTTACCTCCTGACAACTGCGCTTTTGTGCTAATTTTACATCCCCGCCCAATTTTTTTGAAATATACTGAATCAACTCTTCGTAGTGCTCATAGGATCCTGTCTGTGAAACTGCCGAAGCAATAGCAGCTTTGACAGCTGTATCGTTTTCTTTGATATCTGGACGCTGCAGGACGCTCAGATTGACTTTTTCGTGTTTTTCGATACAGCCCGTTGTAAATAGCAAGACGATGATGATTAAATAAACAGTTTTCATAAATGTTATCCTTTAAAGAGTTCTTTGATTAACCATCCCCAGTATTTTATAGATGCAAAAAGACCAAATGTTAATCCAAGCCCAAAAAGAGCGTATCCAAGCAATAATGGATTTTCAAAGTCTTCCGTATATAACGCCACTATAAAAGAGCCTGATAAAGTGAAGACCATACCTGCATAATAAAAATAGTAATATTTTTTCAATCCCATGACCTCACCGAGCCGTTTGCTCAGGTTACTTAAAAAATAGAGTATCAGTGTGAATGAAATAAATGCTACAGTATCACTTAATTCCCAGTTCATTTTTTTACACCAACCATTTTTATATACAGGAACAAAGTTGCCAGCACAGAGCCCACAGAGCCGATAAGTTCTACAAGTTCTGAATAAAATGTATGATATGAAAATAAATGGAAAGCTGCTGTAAACAGGACCATCACTGGAACAAAATAGAAATAATAAAAAGTTCTTATACCGAATTTTTTCTGGTAAAAATTGGCTATCGCAATTATAAATACCATAATCAGACCTGCAACAGCCCATGAATAGATTTCAGTGATTTTTTGTAGTAAAACAAAGTCTGTCATATTATCATTATCATTATTATCATCATTTCTTGAAAGCTTCCACAAAAGCCTCAGATGGGGTTTTTGTGGGGCTGCCAGACATGATACCTGAGTATTCAATAAATGGCAGCTTTACCTCAACGCCTTTTTCATTGATAATGATTTCTCTAATTTCCTTATCATGGTCGCTGCCTCTCATCTTGAGTACTGATATGGCTTTTCGCATCTCGCTTTGTATCTCTACATACCGCAGCAATATAACTGCGTCCATGATCGGGGAGATGCCTGTGCCTGTTATCTGTGTCGCACCTGTCAGGTTTGAGGTCTCATTCGTGTAGATAGATGTAATATTTTTATTTTTTAAATAATTGACCATATCATCCATGTATTCAGGTAGTGACATATACGGTGGAAGCATGCGCTGAAGCCTTCCAGTCCCATCGAACAGCAAACGTCTTGCTTTTATTCCTTCAATAGCTTCATCCATCTGGATTGCAAGTTCATGTATATCAAATTCAAGTAAAGATATTATTTTAAGCATATTTTTATTTTCAAATTCATTTAAATTCCAGCCGAACATCTTTGAATTTTCGCGTATCTGGACAGCATCTTCTTCAAAGGAAACGATTACGCCTGGTTCTTTCTTCAGTAAGCCGTCCATTATGAATTGTGTTCCTGTAATGGTCTTGCCTGTTCCGCTGCTGCCAGATAGCAGGATGGATGAACCCCGGATAAAGCCTCCGCCTGTCATCTGATTAAGTCCTTTTATGCCTGTAGATAATCGCTCTTTTGATGTTGTTGTTCTTGTGCTGGCTGATAACCTCGGGAATACTACGAACCCATCATTAGTTATTTTACATGAATGTTTGCCTCCATGGAAATCCTGTCCCCTCATTTTAAGAACATTCAGATAGCGAACATTGTGCTCATAAGAAGGTTCATAGCTGATATGAATGATACTGTCAACTAAGTAGCTCAGAATACTTTTGTTAAGTGCATCTGCTGTAAACTCACCAGTTAATAAAACAAGGGAATTCCATCCTTTCATGCTTGTGAAAAAATCATAATAGAACTGGCGCTGGGATTCTTCATCCTGTTCTAAAGTGAATACATTCACAGGATCGATAACAATCCTATCGGGTTTGATAATCTCTATATTTTTTTCCATTTCTTCCAGTATAGCTTCCTTGCCCCGGTGGATGACCCCGATATCGATAGGCAAATACTTGACATTGCCGTTTCCCAGTAATGCGATATCATAAAATGAGAATCTTGACATAAAATTATTAATCATAGCTATCGGCTCTGAAAGCGCTGTGATATACATGCAGATTTCTTCGTTTTTTGCTGCATTAAAGAGAGACTGCGTTACAAAAGTTGTTTTTCCTGTACCGGCTGAACCTGCTATTAATACGATCGATGGTCGCAGGAAACCTCCGTTCAAGACTTTATCCAGACCCTTTACCCCTGTTGCAATCTGTTTCATATTATCTCCTATTACAATAAATTTTGGATTATAACAATCTTTCTATCGGTTTCCATATATGAAGTTTATCCCGCTTTCACCAATATTGCTCGAATTAAGCAATTGTGAAACATTACCATTAAAGCTTTAACCACATGCGCTAATTTATTCAGTGGTGATATCATCAAACCTATACTTCAGGTCGCTCTCGATGTCCTTGAAATCGAGCGTGCCATCCAGATCGCAAAAGAAGCAATCGATGGCGGCGCTGACTGGATCGAAGCAGGCACACCGTTAATTAAAAGCGAAGGTATGGATGCGATCAGAAAGCTAAAAGCAGCATTTTCTGACCATGTCGTCCTTGCTGACATGAAAACCATAGATACAGGTGCAATGGAAACAGAGATGGCAGCCAAAGCAGGCGCTGATATCATTATTCTTCTCGGCAGTGCGGATAACTCCACAATCCAGGATGCTGTAAGGTCAGCCCACAAATATGGTGTAAAACTCATGGCAGACCTCATATCTGCGAGCGATTTTGCAGCGAGAGCAAAAGAATTAGTAGAACTCGGGATTGATTACATCAATATACATGTCGGCATCGACCAGCAGATGATGGGGGCAGACCCGATACAAATCCTGAAAAACCTGAAACTGAATGTGCCTGTTGCAGTTGCGGGTGGTCTTGATGCGCAGAGTTCAGCAAAAGCGGTCCTGTCAGGCGCAAGTATAGTGATCGTAGGCGGGAATATCGTTCGCTCATCCAACGTTACAGCCTCTGCAAAAGCAATCCGTCGGAGCATTGATACTCTTGAGATTTCATATGAAGAAGAAAAATCGATTGAAGAGAAAACGATTGAATTACTAAAACATGTATCCACGCCCAATATCTCTGATGCCATGCACAGAAAAGGGGCTATGCAGAGCATACGCTCCATTTGTCCTGGAACAAAGATGGTGGGCAGGGCGGTCACTGTCCAGACCTTTCCTGGCGACTGGGCAAAGAGCGTGGAAGCTATTGATACTGCAAAAAAAGGTGATGTTATCGTAATCTACAATGGAAGTCCTGATGTTGCGCCATGGGGAGAACTTGCAACATTGAGCAGCATCAACAAAGGGGTCTCAGGTGTGGTAATCGATGGAGGCGTAAGAGACGTTGATGATATAAGACGCCTTAATTTCCCGGTTTTTGCGACCTCTATCGTGCCAAATGCAGGCGAACCAAAGGGATTTGGCGAGATCAATGCAGAAATACAGTGCTGCGGTCAAACTGTTAAACCCGGCGATTATATAGTTGGGGATGACAACGGCGTTGTGGTTATACCAGGGGAGCGAGGATATGAGATAGCAAGGAGGGCGGTCGAAGTTGAAAAGAACGAACTCAGGATTCGGGACGAAATAAAAAGGGGGAAGACCCTGTCAGAAGTATTGTATCTTGAAAAATGGGAGAAAAAATAGAATATCATCATCAATAGTTATATA
>JAWOKW010000343.1:0-5417 GCA_033854095.1 Candidatus Methanoperedens sp.
ATGAAGACCCATTGATCAATTTCAGCCTCAATATAGTGTTCGTAGGGAAATCGCCCTGGAATTTAAACTGGGATATCCGTGCAAAAGCTGGAAACAAACAATTAATATTTCACTTAAAAGGACCTAGCGTGAAAGTGGGAGATCCTGTTGCCCTTACAATCGGCTATAAAGAAGGTAACAATCCAGGTGAGACGTGGAAGGGAGCCAATTTTATAGTACAAACCGGCGGATATATTTATGTGGATCTGTTAAATGAAAGTGTTAATTTAACATACATCAATGACAATGTGGGTGCTGATAACTCCAATAGCTGCAAACCTTTTGGGGGAAAAAACAGCGGTATCAGCAATCCAGATTATTCATGGGATGACCTTATTATAAATACAACGAACGTTAACAAAACACAGTCGCTCTACAACATAACTCAGCACTACTTCTGGAAAATGGCACAGGAAGGAGGAGATTTTTCCTTCTTACAATGTTCCCCTTCTGGTAATCAGGCGCCTGACCCTTCAAAATCCACAGATCTCATCGACTACACTGCCACAGGCGCCATCACCTACCTGCACATCACACGCAATGATGTTGGGGTAAGTATAAGCTGAAAAAGCGAAAAATGCATAATTACGGCTTCCAAGTCTTAACCCAGTCCACTCTCTCGAAATCTGCATCGTTAGTTACGATATTTTCTATCCCATATTTATTCATCACTGCAAGGTGTGCGGCATCATTTGATAAAAATCCATATTTTTTGGAATAATCTAAAGCGGTCTCAAAAATTTTACCATTTATCTCAACAATTTTCAAATTTTCTATCCGCTCACAGCAGATTTTGGCTCTATTTCATACTCTTCAACAACTTCTGCAACCATTACTCTATGAAAAACTTCATTACATATTAGTACAGAAATTATACCGTTATATTTGCCTTTATTCACGCTATCTAAAAAAATTCTGCATGATCTTCCATGCATCCAATGATCAAAAATCTCGTAGAGAAAGATGTTGGCATCAATGAAGACACTTGCTCTTGGGCTGATTTCATCCAGCATTTAAATTGGCTCCAGATCTGGACTTTCTATAATCTCATTGACCCACTTTCTGTTAGAAATTTTTATCATGCCTTCTAATCTCTCGATAGGGTTCTTTTTTACTTCGATTTCAACCTCGTCCCCTTCCGCCAAATCCAACTTCTGCAATGGTTCTAGAACCTCATGTCTGTATATCGCTTTTACTCGCATTTTAATCACCACAATTAAGTTAGTTTCTAAACTTAAAAAGATGTTGCCCACTTGATGGGCTCACATAGTACTTTTTTCTGCCGCCTGATTCTGCTGCAAATAAATCCGCAATAAAATTCTGGAGGTAGATAATTTCTGAACCCGTATTCATGAATTATGGTTCAGAATGTATTGTCCAATAAAAAAAGCTTTTGTCTCCCAAACCATTCCTGTATCCATGTTAGCTGTCAAAGCCGAAGGGATATATAAGTACTATAAAAGCGGCACACGCGGGAAAAAAGAAGTTCTGAGGGACGTTTCCATCGATATAAACGATAGTGAGATATTCGGCATTCTGGGTCCGAATGGCGCTGGCAAGACCACGCTTATATCCATCCTGTCCACGCTCACAATACCGGACCGGGGAAAAGTGGAAATCTTTGGTATCCTTGATAAAGTCTTAAAGGAATTCCGCAATGTCCAGATCATGAATATTAAAATTTCCCAGCCCAACCTTGAAGATGTGTTCCTCAAACTTGCATACTGAGGAAAAAGCTTATTCGCTTTTACGTTGTTACATAGGATGAGGTGAAATGTTTGACAGAACATATTTCATCAGAGTCGATTGATTTCTTATGTGCAGTTGAGAAAGCGTGCTTAAAATGTGGCAATAATCACAGACCTGATTGTCCTATAGGACTGGCAAAAGCTCATATCAACAGCACAAATGACCTGTTAATCGAATTTTATAAATGCAAATAAACCAAAACCTATTATATTCCTGGCGGTATAAGAGCCCCTCGTGGCGAACATAGCAGTGCTTGTATCAGGAAGAGGTTCAAACCTTCAAGCCATCATAGACAGTATTGAACATGGCTATTTAAAGGCACGAATCACGGTGGTAATCAGCGACATTGGAGATGCATATGCGCTTGAGCGCGCAAAAAAGCATGGAATAGAGGCTGTTTTTATAGATCCGAAAAGCTTTGATTCAAAGGAATCATACGAAACAGAGGTTCTGGGGGTCTTAAGAAAACACAATGCTGAGCTCGTGCTGCTTGCTGGATATATGAGGATTCTTGGAAAAATACTGCTGTCCGCGTATAGGGGCTGCATACTCAATATACATCCTGCATTGCTTCCTGCTTTTCCAGGTCTTCATGCACAGGAGCAGGCGTTTGTTCATGGTGTGAAAGTGGCTGGATGCACAGTTCATTTCGTGGATGAAATACTCGATGGAGGACCGATAATCCTGCAACGATGCGTGGAAGTGAAAGAAGATGACACACAACAGACGCTTGCTGACAGGATACTTGAACAGGAGCACAAAATTTATCCCGAAGCTGTGAAATTGTTTGTCGAAAATAGATTACGTATTGAAGGACGGAAAGTAAAGATATTGAAATAGTATATTAAAATAATAAAGGAATCATTATGCCATTAAAAACAATCGATCCTGAAATCTACGAAGTAATGCGGCAGGAAATAGAAAGACAGAAGAATAAATTGAACCTTATAGCATCAGAAAATTATGCAAGCCGCGCAGTCCTGCAGGCGCAGGGTTCGGTAATGACAAATAAGTATGCTGAAGGCTATCCAGGGAAAAGGTATTACGGTGGATGCGAATTTGTAGATGCAGCCGAGAACCTTGCGATAGAGAGGGCAAAGAAACTTTTCAAAACAGAGCATGTCAATGTGCAGCCCCACTCAGGTTCGCAGGCGAACATGGCTGTGTATCTTGCCATGCTCAGGTGCGGGGACACGATTATGAGCATGGATCTATCGCACGGCGGGCATCTGTCGCATGGAAGCCCTGTGAATTTCTCAGGTAAATTGTTCAATATCGCACCTTACGGCGTTTCAAGAGAAACAAAGACTATAGATTATGATGAATTATCCATACTTGCAAGAAAGCATAGACCAAAACTTATCGTGGCGGGCGCGAGTGCATATCCCAGAGAGCTTGATTTCAAGCGTTTTCGAGAGATAGCGGATGAGGTGGATGCACTGTTGATGGCAGATATAGCGCACATTGCAGGGTTAGTCGTAGCAGGCATACATGCAGACCCTGTGCCTTATGCTGATTTTGTTACCACGACCACACATAAGACGCTGAGAGGCCCTCGAGGCGGTATGATAATGTGCAGGTCAGAATACGCAAAAGAAATCGACAGGACTGTGTTCCCAGGCATACAGGGAGGTCCTCTCATGCATATCATCGCTGCAAAAGCTGTCGCATTCAAAGAAGCGATGAATAAGGATTTTAATGATTACCAGAGGCAAATCGTGGCAAATGCAAAAAAGCTTGCCTCTGAGCTTGCCCTACGAGATTATGAAATTGTATCAGGCGGCACTGATAATCATCTGATGCTTGTTGACCTTACACCTCTTGATATAACTGGCAAGGAAGCAGAGGCAAAGCTCAGTGAAGCAGGGATTATTTTAAATAAGAATACCATACCTTTTGAGACAAAGAGCCCTTTTATCACAAGCGGTATAAGAATAGGTACGCCTGCTGCCACCACACGTGGAATGAAGGAAAAAGAAATGATCGTTATCGCTCAGGCAATCGACGAAACACTCAGCAGCGATGCAGAAAAATCAAAAGACGTGAAGAGAACAATCCTTGAGCTGTGCAAACAGTTCCCGATACCATACGAGTGAGGTTTATCGATGCAAGAACTCCCCGAGGTTACAGACCCCCGCGTTATAGATGGAAGGAAAATAGCACAGAGCATTGAAGCAAATGTTAAGAAAGAGGTCGAGAAATTCATAGAAGAGCACGGCTTTAAACCTGCGCTTGCCACAATACTTGTTGGAGAGCATCCTCCTTCAAAACTGTATGTAAAGCTCAAGCACTGGGCATGCAAGCGCGTGGGCATCTTATCAGAAGACCACAAGTTCCCTGAGGGAACAAAACAGGAAGAAGTAATCGAGTTGATCGATACCCTGAATAAGCGGGCTGAAATACACGGGATTCTTGTGCAGTTGCCTCTGCCAAGGCATATTGATGAGCGTGAAGTGATGATACACATCGCCCCGGAAAAAGACGTGGATGGCTTTAACCCACAAAACATGGGAAAGATGCTCATAGGGCGAGAGGGTTTTGTGCCGTGCACGCCCAAAGGCATCATCCGTGCCCTTGCTGAGTTCAATATAAACCCGCAGGGCAAGGAAGTGGTCGTGGTCGGGCACAGCAACGTGGTGGGAAAGCCTGCTGCTATTATGCTCCTTAACCGCAACGCCACGGTCAAGGTATGTCATGTTTTCACTAAGGACCTGAAAAGCCATACAAAGGAAGCTGACATCCTCATAGTAGCCACAGGTGTGCGCGGGCTTATCAAAGCCGACATGGTTAAAGAGGGTGCAGTCGTGTTTGATGTCGGCATTACATGGCAGGATGAGAGGGTGTATGGGGATGTGGATTTTGACGATGTTCTTCCAAGAGTGAGGTTGATATCACCTGTGCCTGGAGGTGTTGGTCCGATGACGATAGCGATACTGATGGAGCATACGCTGTTAGCTGCGAAGATTCAGTCTTTTGAGGAAAATCTTTACAGAGCAATGTATTTATAGTGCAAATAATAATATTACCATTTGAAACAAGAACTCTTTGAGTGAAAAATGAAAGATAAAATCGCAATTTTTAGTGCGATTCTTTTGGGCATGGCAGTTGGGTTATTTGCAACTATATCTCTGATAATCGATGCTTTTGTCATTGATAACCTGGTAGGCACTTTAATAGACCTTGCTGTGATGGGATTCTCCTACATGACAGCATGGGTTGGGGTCAGGTATATCCTGATGGAGAAAATCGCCAATGATAAAATAAGTAAAGAATGGGATTATAAAATACAACCCCTTGTCAACATGCTAACCGATACCATTGGGCGTTTTAACGCAATGGAACTGGAAATCATGAAGACAAACCGCAAAGTCGATACAACCCTCGATTATGTGACAAAAATGCAGGATATGGATGCTTCATCTGTCTATATTCTTCCAGGTGCTTCTTTTAAGTTCATAGCTAAAGTTCTTGTCCTGATAATTTTTACGTTCTCAGCACTGGTCTACGTGGTTGAATATCCCCTGGGCATTGTTCACTACTTTATTTTGATCATCTACTTATTGTGGTGGGCTCTCTTTACGTCAGAATATCATCTATTTGATAACAGGACCGCGTGGGTATGGGCAGCA
>JAWOKW010000344.1:0-4092 GCA_033854095.1 Candidatus Methanoperedens sp.
GTTATATGCGATAACATGAAATTAATAACAATCTCAAGAGAATCTGATAATTTAATATGCCGATTAATATTATGAAAAAAGAGATTATTTTATGAATGAATTTAACATAGATCCTGATGAAATCAAATTTCTTTTAGAATCAAAACCTAAGAACATAGATGAGGTACTTGAGAAAGCGGAAAAATTGGAGAGATTGGACATCGAAGACATTGCCACACTTCTCCATATCGATCCTAATCCCGATAATAAAGATTTTAACAATCTGTTAGAAACTGCAAAACGTATCAGAAGCGATATTCTTGGAAATGAAATAAACCTGGTGGTTCCTCTTTATATTACAAATTATTGTATGAATAAATGTCCTTACTGTGCATTTTATTACAATAATTATAGTAACGGCAGAACCCGTTTAACTTTTGACCAGTATTATAAAGAAATTGAATATTTAATAGCAAAGAATTTTAGAACAATAGAGTTGGTTTTCTCAGACGATCCAGAAATTGGCATAAAGGAAATGACTAAATATACAGAGCATCTGAGAAACAAACTTGATCAGGCAGAAGGTGGGATGATTGGTTTGAACTCTCCTCCTTTATCACAGAAGGACTATAAATCGTTGAAGAATATGGGTTTAGACATTGTGCTTTCCTGGCAAGAAACATATCATAAAAAAACTTACGACGAGCTTCATAAAGAATGTGTTTCAAAAAAAGATTTTCAGTATAGATTAGGAACTCAAGACAGAATCTACAATAGTGGAATAAGAAATGCTGGGATTGGTGTATTGTTGGGTTTATATGATTTTAAATTCGAAATCATAGCATTAATCCAGCATGGATTGTTTTTAAGAGAAAAATTCGATCATTTTCCGATAGTTGGGATACCTCGTTTGAAAAAAGCCAACAGAATGTTATTCCAACCAGAGCAGGAGTATCAAGTCTCTGATAACCAACTGAAACTTATCACTGCAATTATTAGACTGGCATTACCATACTCGCATATTTTCATAAGTACGAGAGAAAATAAAGATTTGATAATAGATTTGTTAAAGGCAGGTGGAGGATCCATCTCGGCGGCTCTTTGTAGCGTTGCTCCAGGTTATATCACCCATAAGAAATCCAAACTGAATCAATTTGAGGTTTTTTCATACGAACCCGCTGAAATGGAACAAATTTTGGATAATAATAAATTTATTCCGACGTATAATCCTCCCTTTTTTGACTACACTAATCTAAAATTATTGATTCCTGAGATATTTAAGGGAAATGTGGCTCTATTTATAGGTTCTGGATTGGCCAGTACTGTAACAGATTGTACCAGAAACTCTTCGATTTTTAAAAAGATAGCAGATATTTTAACTATTAAAGATATTATTATTGCAAATTGCGATAGTATTTTGGAAGATACAATTAAACAGCGTAGGGGAAGAATCAATCTAATTCAAGAAGATAAAGATATGCTGGAAATGGAATCAGATACAAATGTTTACAAAATACGCAGTTCCTTTGATCCGCTTATGTTCAATAAACTTGAGGAACTTTTTTTTACGAGAACCATTTTATTTGTTGGATATAATATAAATGATGATAACATTAATTCCATCATTAAAGAAACCAAACGACGTTTAGAAAATAGGGTTCAGTTCTATGCCATTATGAGAGATCCAACAGAAGTTGAACTTCATTTTTGGAAGAGCAATAATGCTATTATTTTCAACGTAGATATCGAACACTTTTTCAAGATATTGACTGAAAACCTCAGAACAGATCCTATAGTTAATTTCTATACCTTTGATGCGCTTTGGGAAGTACGAAAGCAGATGGAGATGAACTCAGTAAGCCTCGCCGCAAGGTATAGAGGAATACGGGATATAGAGGCTCTAAAAACCATTTTAACAAGATTTGAAGAGGCTCTTCGAGATGAAAAAACAGAGAAAACGGGTGTATTCTGGGGTTATGATTTTGATTTTCACGTAGGGATATCTTTAGCAAGTGGAAATAGTTCATTTTATGATATTTGCAGGTTGCTATATAGATCATTATCTACATTAAGCAGGCAAGCTCAATCTAAGGAGACTCTAAAACAACACAAAAAAATATTGGATGCTATCATTGATAAAGATGAAGAAAGAGCAATCAAATATATGGAAGATCATATCAATTATGTAAGAGAAATTTGGCAACGAGGATTAAATCCCAGATAATCTACTTATTGAATTATATATTTGCCCATATATTTTTGTTTTCATTATTATGCTGTATTTTCGATTTCAATAAAGAAATAAGATTTTCCACTTCCCGGCTCAAATGATCCTGACCATCTATTTGTCATTTCTCAATTTCGTCAATTGTAGTGCGGGCTATTTCTTCCACCTGAGTACCATTTGATTGCTGGCATACGATACTGGCTTTTTCTTGAATTTCTTTAATTATTGTTTTTTCTTCTCATCATAATTGGCAGCCCCTTCCACAACAGCCCTACGGCGCCAGGCGCTTTCTTCTCTACTTCATCCAGCATCTCCGCGGCGCGCTCGCAGTACTTTCTGTATGCGTTGAGGTCTCTTTTTAAACTATTGAAATCCTTTTCTTTTAAATTCTGCACTTCCTTCAGCGCATTTCCGAGATTTTTCACGACTTCAAGGAGTTTTTCTTTGCTATGAGAACCTTTAATTGCGCTTTTTGCCTCTTCAAGATATTTTTGCACCTCAGATTTAGCTTCTTCTTTCTTGAAAGTCAGCATATAGAAAGAGCGATAAAATGGAAGACAAAATCTTGCCGGTTGCGAATCTATTTCTTCCCTTGATGATTTTTCAAAAAATTCCAGCGCTTGCTCTAATTCTTTTCTGAAATTCTCTTCATCCCTTGATTCTGTTGCTTTAAAAATATATGCTCTTCCGAGAGAATGGTTGGCATATGCTCGAACAATGCTTTCTTTATCCTTTGTGAAGCAAAGAAGATTTTCTGTTGCCTGATCCTTATCAGCGATATATGGAAAGATGGAACCAAGAGTTTCTGCTACTACGCTTCGCACATCGGTATCTTCATCATTTATTAGATCAAGCAGGGCTTTGGTTGCCTGGTCCTTATCAGTGACATGGGGAAAAGCGGAACCAATGGCATACGCTGCACCAATTAATACAAATCTATCATCACACCTCATCAAATCAAGCAATTCGTTCCATGCCCGAACTTTATCAGTGACCTGGGAAAAAGCCGAACCAATGGCTTCTGCTGCATTCCTTCGCACAAAGCTATCTTCATCCTCTACTAAGGTTAGCAGGGCTTCTGTCGCCTGATCTTTATTAGTAAGGTAAAAAAAGGAGGAACCAATGGCTTCTGCTGCATTCCTTCGTACAAAGCTATCTTCATCTTCTGCCAAGGTTAACAGAGCCTTTGTCGCCCGGTCTTTATTAGTAAGGTAAAAAAAGGAGGAACCAATAGCTTCTGCTATAACACTTCTCACCTTATAGCTTTCATGCGTTGTAAGGTCAAGCAGGTAATTTGTTACGCGATCTCTATCAGTGAAGTACTTAAAGGCGGAACCAATAGCTTCTGCTATAACACTTCTCACCTCCCAGTTTTCGTCCTTTGTGAGTCTAAGCAGAAGGGCTTTTGTTGCATGCCCTCTATCAGTGAGGTAGATATAGGCGGAACCAATGGCTTTTGCCGCCTCCCTCCGTACCTCCCATTTTTCATCTTTTGCAAGTTTTAGCAGGTCTTTTGTTGCCTGCTCTCTATCAGTGAAAGCTTTGAAATTTTTCCCCATTTCATATGCTGCTTCTTTTCGCTCAGATACTTTTTCGCTCTGCGCCTTTCTGTAAATTTCGGGTTCATTAATTACGCATCTATGTTCATCCTTAGCATATCCATCACAAAAATCTGAGCCATTTTTTCTTGCCCAATCTTCATTTTCTATTACATCTCTTACCCTTACCGTGCCTCTTATCTTAGCAAAGGATTTTCTGAAATCTGATTTAGTAAGCGGCCGTATTTCAAGTGAGAGATTCGGAATATCATCAAGAGGTAAGTTTATAATTTTATCCCAGTCATTTAGTTCTCGCATCATGTTCATGATAGCTACTTTGCAAAGAGA
>JAWOKW010000345.1:0-3577 GCA_033854095.1 Candidatus Methanoperedens sp.
GAATCCCGGCAGTGGTAACTGGACTTTTTATAAACGGCACATTCCAGGCAACCCAGGTAGTAACAAAATGTCCCTCAAAGTACGGTGGCGATCTTGATCATGGAGACCATAACGAGACATATAACGAGACATAAAAAGGAGAATTCTGATGGAATTAGGAGAAACAACGTTAATAATCGCATTGATATTGAGTATTTATGCCCTTGCAGCGCACATAATAGGCATATGGAAAAAGAAAACTGAGCTCTTCGACAGCGCCAGAATAGCGATTATCGGAATTGCAGTGCTGACAACTGTCGCATCCATCTGGCTTTTTAATCTTTTCATTACTCGCAATTTCCAGTATGAGTATGTAGCTCTCTACAGCAGCTTTGATCTACCCCTGGCTTATACACTATCAGCATTCTGGGCAGGTGCTGATGGCTCATTACTCCTCTGGGCATGGCTGATATCCATATATATTGCTGTAATCGCAGCGAGAGGGAAATCCTATGATAACCTGATGAAACATGCAATGCCTGTAATCCTTATCACTCTAACTTATTTCTTCTACATGATGCTTACGGTATCCCGCCCGTTCAGGCAGCTTGACTTTATGCCCGCTGATGGCAATGGTTTAAACCCATTGCTTCAGGACCCCGGCATGTTTTTCCATCCTCCTACACTATTCTGGGGCTATGCCGGGGTAATAATCCCGTTCGCCCTGATGGTAGCAGGCATTTATCTTTCTGATGATACATGGACATACCGTGCAAGACGCTGGGCGCTGTGGGCATGGCTTGGATTAGCCCTAGGCAATATGTTCGGAAGTTATTGGGCATACACAGTGCTCAACTGGGGTGGTTTCTGGGGCTGGGACCCTGTCGAGAACGCCTCGTTCCTGCCCTGGCTCACCTTGACCGCGTTCTATCACAGCACTATGATACAGGAACGAAAGGGCGGGATGAAATTCTGGAATATCCTGCTCATCCTTTTCACATGGGAGCTTACGGTTTACGGGACACTTCTTACGCGAAGCGGGATAATCGCATCCGTTCATACTTTCGGAGAGTCTGTGACCGCACCCTATTATATCAACTACATGGTCATAGTGCTTGCAGCCACGCTCGTACTTGTGGCATGGAAATACAATTCGATTCAGAGCAAGAAAGTCTTTGAATCTTTTGTTTCACGGGAAGCAAGCTTCCTGTACAACAACTGGATATTCATTGCTTCAGCAGCCTCAGTGCTTTGGGGAACGACATACCCCTTGCTCTCTGAGGCTTTCCGCGGCTACAAGGTTATGGTTGGCCCGAGTTTCTATAACCAGGTGAACGTGCCGCTTGGAATAGCACTTCTCTTCCTCATGGGTATATGTCCTCTCATAGCATGGAGGAAGGCATCCGTATCCCATCTCAACAGGAACTTCACAAAGCCGCTTGCGGCAGCTGTTATTACAATGGCAATCGCCTTCCCCCTCGGAATTCGTGATTTCTATGCTCAAATTGCTGTTGCAGGCAGTATACTGGTTGCATCCACACACTTTATGGATATATCCAGGATTGTGAATAAGCAGAAAAAACTGGAAGACAGAGGGATTTTGAAGAATTTCGCAAGTGCATTCTGGAATAACCGCCGCACCTTTGGCGGTTATATGTGCCACATGGCAATCCTCATGATAATCGTAGCTGCTGCGGGTGCTGTAGTGTATGAAAAGGCAGAGACCTTCAACATGAGAATTGGCGGTACATACACTGTCGGAGACTATAATTTCAAACTCACCAAGATAGACCAGTATACCAAAGATAACAAAGATGTATCTGCGGCATTGTTTGATGTTTATAAGAATGGGGAGAAAGTCAAAACCGATGCCAACGCGCTAATGTATTATTACAAGAGGCAGGATAGTACGAATGTCAAACCTATGGCTTATCGTGTGGGTGTAGATGATTTATATTTTTCAGCGCAAGCTATCACCGCTGATGGTGCCACTGTCAAGATCAAGGTGATGCCCATGATGTTCCTGATGTGGATAGGTGGATTCCATGCGCTAATCCTTGGAATCTTGATATGCCTATCAACAGTTGTGCCCATCAGGCAAAAAAGACTATCCGATGATGTAAATATAAATCAAAACATTAAAAAAATAACAGCGGAGAGTACATTATGAGAAAAATAATCGCATTGTGGTTCTTCCTGATGGTGTTTGCAGTGCCTGTATTAGCAGTTACCGAGGAAGAGATTACCTCAAACCTGAACTGCCCGGACAAGGAAGGATGCACTATGATAGTAGTCGATTGTACGTGCCCGAGTTCACTTGAGATAAAAGACAAGGTAAGGGCGATGCTTGACCAGGGGCTTTCTGAGAGAAATATATATGATAAACTTTCGGCAGAATACGGTAGGGAGGTCCTTGCAACACCGCCCAAGGAAGGCTTTGATTGGATAGTGTGGATTGCATTACCAGCGGGCATCATTGTGGGTGGAGTTGTTGTTTACAAGATCAGCAGGAAGAGAATGGACGAGAATGAGATATTCGAATATGAATATGAGAAATTTTTGAAAGGACGTGAAAAACTATGAAACTATTGCTGTTTTTTATAATATCTGCTATACTTATCAGTACAGCATCCGCAGCTGAGATAAGCGGCAGCGTTGTTTCAGATGGAAAAAAATTGGATGGATTAGAAGTCACCCTGAGTAAGGTAAACGGAACCGCTCAGAATGATTCAAGTATAATAGGGGCGGTTTTTGATTTTATACCATTAGCCCGGACTACGACAGATAAGACTGGGAATTATGCCTTCAATAACCTTAACAGCGGCATGTATCGAGTTAATGTAACTTACAACAGTACGGTATACGGTGAAAATATCGGTCTTAAGGATAAGGCTTCTCCGGATTTCAATCTCTCTGGAAAGATCGTGGGGTATGTCATGAAAGCAAATAATACGCTTGAGGGTGTACCTGTTCGCCTCTTCGATATAACCGGTATCGAGGTGATGAACACTTTTACCGATAAAAATGGGAAATACTCATTCAATAAGGTTAATGCCGGGAAGGAGGGATACTTTGTCCAAGCCACATACCTAGATGTCCCCTATACCAAACAGGTGAATGTCTCGGAGAGTGCTAATTTTACTGTTTATGAACCCACAAAAGAGGATAGTATCATAGCAGTAAAGATAGACCATATAGTCCTCTCAAAAGCGCCTACAGGAGTCAAAGTGGATGAATACGTTGAATTCACTAATATCGGCGATAAAGTCTTTTTCAGTAAGGACAGGGT
Source organism: Candidatus Methanoperedens sp. (assembly GCA_033854095.1). GTDB lineage: Archaea > Halobacteriota > Methanosarcinia > Methanosarcinales > Methanoperedenaceae > Methanoperedens. The sequence goes on from JAWOKW010000345.1 coordinate 3,269, forward strand.
ATGGCTTGGCATCTCAACCCCCCAGGGCATATCAAGATTCCAGACCGATGTGATGGAATGCTGTCTGCAAAGAGAGAAGGACTCTGCCTGGATAGACCCGATGAAACCTATCATGCCGGGTGAATCGTATAATGCGCAGATCTCTTATCTCTTGATCTCTGATTCACCTGCACCAACGTTCAGTAAAGGGATGATTTATAACACTTCGTATATGTCTCTGCTCTCTGACAAAAGTAACGGTTTCGCGATTGAGAGCAAATCTGCCCAGAAGGAAATAGTTCCGAATGAAGGGAAAGAGTTCGAAGTCCT
>JAWOKW010000346.1:0-2506 GCA_033854095.1 Candidatus Methanoperedens sp.
CTGAGCCTGTTCATCGATTATCTTGAGATACTCGACGAGACGGACGGCAACCCGCCGCCAGCAAGAATAGAAGATGAGAATGCCATAAACCTCATGTCAATCCATGCTGCGAAAGGACTTGAGTTCAGCGTGGTATTTCTCACAAACCTTGCCAAGGACAAATTTCCCCTGTATCGCGGCGGTGCAGAGCCGCTGATTCCACCTGAGCTGATGGAGCAGTATAGAGACCTCTTTGAAAATGGATCGCTCTCTGATATTGATAGGGCAGTTAAGGAAAGGAAAAAAGAGATCAAAAAGGAGGAAGAGAGAAGGCTTGCTTATGTTGCGTTTACAAGAGCGAAAGAGCATCTTTTCCTGACCCTGGCAGTAAAATATAGTGAAGATGAAAAAGAGCCTTCCGAGTTCCTGCTGGATCTGGGGTACGAGAACTGGCGTGCCAGGGGGAATCTCACTGCTGGAGACCTTACCTATGTAAGAGATGCGGAGGTCAAAGTCAAAGAGATGATAAAGGATAGCGAGCTTGAAAGAGAAAAAACTCTGCGTAAAAGGCTCATTATCGAGTCGCTTGACTCTGACAATTTTGATGAGATAATGAAGAATATCCTGCTGTACCAGTCATTGAGGCTTGGGAAGCTGCAGGATTTTAAGGGGATCATTAATTCTGACTGGCAGAAAATAGATCCCTCAGAGGATGCAGGTAAGATTCTTGGAAGGGTAAAAGAAAATAGAAATGGGTTAAAATTCAACCCTGCGAGCATCGCCTTCAGCGTGACCTCAATAAATACCTATGAGAATTGCCCCAGGCATTATGAGCTTGCAGAACTGCTGAGGATGCCTTCGCGTGCCTCTCTGGATACTTCGAATGCAAGGAACACAGGCAGTTTTGTTCATAAGGTACTTGAGAATGCAGTGAAGGAAAAAATAACATCAAAAGAACAGCTGTACAAAATCAGGGATTCAGCCGCCAGAGAAACAGAATGGAGAGGCATTAATATTGAATCCGCAACCGATGCTCTCGATGTATTCTGGGAGCGCAACAAGAATACGATTTCCAGCAACCTGATGGTTGAGAAGAGATTCACTTTACCCCTTGACGGCTTTAATTTCAAGGGATTCATTGACCGCGTGGACCTGATTTCAGGATCGAAAAATGAGGTTGAGATCATCGATTATAAAACCGGGAGGAACGAGCCCGGGCCTGATGAGCGTTCAAAGCAGCTTTTGCTCTATGCCCGCGGTCTTGAGCATATAAGTAACCTATATAAAATATAAGTTACTTTTTTAAGGTGTGCCTTCAATAATATAATATCATGCTTTACGTGCAACCACTTTCAGAGATAGAACTATCAGATTTAGAGAAACTTACGCAACAAGCAGTAGGTCGTGTTGCTGAGCGCTCCTGGTATATTTTATTGTCAAATAAAGGAAAAAGTGTACCTGAAATTTGTGAAACTTTCAACAGACATCCAAATTGTGTCAGGAAGTGGATAAAACGTTATCAAGCTCAAGGAATCGATGCTCTCCGAGATGAACAAAGAAGCGGGAGACCTCATAAAGTCAATGAGCAGAACAAAGAAAAAATAGATGAGACTTTAAAAAAAACCCTCAAGAGATGGGATATTTAGCTGGTTTCTGGACTATCCCACTTCTTTTGGTTTATTTATTCAACCAATTTTCTTTGATTTTGAGCCAGACAACAGTGAGAAATATTCTTTATGAGTTAGGCTACCGTTGTCGAAGGCCACGACTTGCTGCCAGCAAAATCGATGATCTTGCTTCATCAAAAATGTCAGTGATTAATGAAGCGTTCAAAAGCCTGAACAACAATTCGGTTATTCTGTATCAAGATGAAACCACTTGCAGGTTACTTCCTGTGATTCGCAGGATGTGGATGAAGCTAAACGAACAAGTGCGAATCATTACTCCCAGCGGCTGGAATCGTAGATTTAGTGTTTTTGGAGCTTTGAATGCAAAATCCGGTAAGTTCTCATATACGTTTTTTGATAGAGCAATTTCAACAAGCTTCATCACCTTTATGGAGCAACTTTTGAAGGAGTATCCAAATAAGGTTATTTTCTTAATTCTGGATAGTGCAACGTATCATACTTCTCATATGGTTCAAGATTGGTCTCAGAATCATCCAGAGATTAAATTTCTCTGGCTGCCCAAAAACAATCCTCAGTTGAACCCTGTTGAAAAGATCTGGTGGCGTATGAAAGGCATCATTGCAGCTAATAATTCTTATAAAGGTCTTAAAATTATGAAACAAAAATGTATTGAGTTTTTTACGAACCTCACTCCGGAAGCCGCAATTAAACTCACCAGTTTGGCTGCATAAAAGCGACACGAAATTATTTTAGGTTACTTAGTACCGCTTAGATTATCTCTGAAAATATACAATGTCTTTGTTTTAACTGAGACTGTTCCATCAATTTGAAGCACATATCCACCTTGTCTGATTAGCCCTTGACGAATTTCTTCACTTTTTTCTTTTTGATAACCCGAA